>JAYWDM010000423.1:0-11432 GCA_043779885.1 Betaproteobacteria bacterium
GCGCGTGGCGACAGGCCATTGACGTAATCCGGCGAGCGCCGGCTGAAGCTGACGAGCGCCTGCAGATAGTCAAGCAATGCGCCGGACGCATGGACTTCGCGCGCGGCACGCTGCAGCGCTACCAGTTCCTCCGGTTGCATGACGGGTGCAAGCTGCGGCAGCAGGTCGCGGCGGTCGGTCCCCTGCAGCAGCGCGCGCTCGGCTCCGGCATCGGGATAGCCCAATTCGATGCGCATCAAAAAGCGGTCGAGCTGGGATTCCGGCAGCGGAAAGGTGCCGATCTGGTGTGACGGGTTCTGTGTCGCAATGACAAAAAACGGCGCCGGCAGCGGCCGCGTTTCGCCCTCCGCCGTGACCTGATGTTCCTCCATGGCCTCGAGCAGGGCGCTCTGGGTCTTCGGCGTGGCGCGGTTCACTTCGTCGGCAAGGATGACCTGCGCGAATATGGGGCCCGGATGAAAGCGGAAATTGCTCGCCTCGCGGTCGAAGATCGACACGCCGAGAATGTCGGCGGGCAAAAGGTCGCTGGTGAATTGGATGCGCTGAAACTGCAGGCCGAGGGTGATCGCCAGCGCGTGCGCGAGTGTGGTTTTGCCGACGCCCGGGATATCTTCGATCAGGAGGTGGCCGCGCGCAAGCATGCAGGCGATCGCGAGCCGAATCTGGTGTTCCTTGCCGAGGATGACCGTGCCGACCTGGCGCACGACGCTATCAAGTTGCGGATTCATTTTATGCACAATTGTAACGCAATGCCGGGCGCCGGCCAGTCGGGGTCTCCTTGTCCGGTACGCTCAGCAGGCGCCCAGATCCCTGGTAACGCGCATTTGCGTCGGGTCATGCTCATCCATCACGGCATGAAAGCCGAGGCGGCTGACAAAATGCAGCATCCTGCTGTTGCTGCTGAGCACTTCGCCGATCATTTGTTTCAGTCCCCGCTGGCGCGCCGCCTCGATCAGGAGCTGCATCAGCGCGGTGGCAATGCCTTTGTGCCGCCAGTCATCGCCGACGACGATCGCGAACTCGCAGCTCTCGCCGTCGGGAAAAGCAACATAGCGGGCGACCGCAATTTCGGTTTCACTGCCGTCGATCGTGGTAACCGCCACGAATGCCATCTGATCGTGGTAATCGATGTCGGTCATCTGCTTGAGCATCGTCGGCGACAACTCGCGCAGCATGTCCATGAAGCGAAAATAGCGCGTCTCATCGGACAGACCACGCACGAACTGCTGCTCGATCTGCGCGTCTTCGGCACGGATCGGTCGCAGCGTAACGCGTGTGCCGTCAGCTAGACGGATGGTCTTTACCAGGTGATGGGGGTACTGCGGCATGCAGCGGTTACCGGGGTGGGGCGACGCCCGATTTTAACTCACGGGATCCCGCGCCGGTCGCGCCGGATTAGACAAAGCCGCGCGTCCCGCATAAGATCGGTGCGTTATTCCACGGTGCTTGCGTGCCGACAACCTTGAACTCAGCATTCATCACTCATCCCGATTGCCTGCTGCATGACATGGGCGCCGCACATCCCGAGTGTCCGGCGCGTTTGCGCGCGATCGATGACCAGTTGATCGCATCCGGATTGAGCAATTACCTGCTGCACGTCGAGGCGCCGCTGGCGGAACACTCGCAGCTGGAGCGTGTGCATGGCTCCGATTACGTGCAATCGATCATTCACAACGCCCCGCAGTCGGGTTTGCTGCATCTCGATGCCGATACGGCAATGTGCCCGGGCACCCTGAAGGCCGCACTGCGCGCGGCGGGCGCCGGAGTGCTGGCGACCGACCTGGTGATGAACGGCGAGGCCGGGACCGCGTTTTGCAGCGTGCGCCCGCCGGGCCATCACGCCGAACGCGCAAGGGCAATGGGCTTTTGCATTTTCAACAATATTGCCGTGGCGGCGGCGCATGCTCTCGACAAGCATGGCTTGCAGCGCGTCGCAATTGCCGACTTTGACGTGCATCACGGCAACGGCACGGAGGAAATTTTCCGGGACGACCCGCGTGTGCTGATGGTATCAACCTTTCAGCATCCGTTTTATCCCTACAGCGGCATAGAGGGACGCACGCAGCGCATGGTAAACATTCCTCTCGCGGCCTACGGCGCGGGCGCGGAGTTTCGCGCGGCGGTAACGGATCACTGGCTGCCCGCGCTTGAGCGGTTCGCGCCCGAAATGCTCTTTGTTTCGGCCGGGTTCGATGCGCATCGCGACGACGATATGGCCATGATGCGGCTGGTGGAGGCGGACTATGCCTGGGTGACGCAGCAGCTCGGAATCGTCGCGGACAAGCATGCGCGGGGACGCATGGTTTCCATGCTCGAAGGCGGTTACGAACTGCACGCGCTCGGGCGCAGCGTCGCGACACATATTAAAGCGATGGCCGGATTGTAAATGTCCGCCGACCGAACTTCTGAAACCACGTCCCGATAAGCGAGTCGCCCATTGCGTTCGACAGATTGTGGCGCCTGACTCTGCACCGCTGCCGGGCGCAGGCGCTACGGAAAAGTCGTCCCGTCCCGAGCCGGGTGCCGGCAGCGGGCCGGAGGTCGCCGGCAGGCTCGCACACACCATAGTAGTAATCGGGGTTGTGTTGATAGTCGGGGTGTGCGGGCTGCTCGGCACGAATATTCACCACGAGCGCGCCGACGCGATCGCGAGCGCCAAGGACAACGCGCAGAATCTGGCGCGGGTAATCGAGGTCGAAACCGAGCATGTATTCTATGCGGTAGACGTCACTTTGCGCGGACTCGGCGACGCGATCAGGCTCGCGGGTTCATCCGGCAGGCAGCGTGAGCGCGACATTCAATTGCTGTTGCAGCAACGATTGTCGCAGTTGCCGTTCGCCGCGAAATTACTGCTCGTCGATCGCGGCGGGTCCGTGGTTCACGCGAGCGACTCGATGCCGGCCCGCCCGATCGATCTGTCGGACCGCGCCTATTTCACGGTCCAGCGTGACAACCCCGGGCACGGGCTGTATATCGGCCCGCCCATGCCGGACGGGCCCGCCGGCAAAACCGTTCTTAATGTCAGCCGGCCATGGACGGGCGGCGATGGCCGGTTCCAGGGCGTGCTTGTGGCCGTGCTGGATATCGCGAAAATCGAAGCGCTTTACGCATCGATCGAAATCGGGAAACGCGGGGCAGTCAATCTTGCCTTGCGCGACGGCACCCTGCTCGCGCGAGGACCGTATGGCAACGCGGATGCCGGCGCTTCGATGGCGGACGCGCCGGTGTTTCGCGAGCACCTCGCCCGCGCGGATGCCGGCACCTTCGAGGACGCCGGCCCCGCCGGCGGCGCGCGCCGGATCGTCAGCTATCGCGCAATACCGGGATTGCCGCTGGTAATTTGCGTCGAACTCGATGAAGACGAAGCGCTGGCGAGCTGGCTGCACGGGGCACGAATCGAAGGCGTCATGGTGCTGGCGTTCGTGCTGATCATGGCCCTGCTGATCGTAGTCCTGGTTGCGGAGCTGCGGCGGCGCGAGTTGCTGGGAAAGCGGCTTGCCGACAGCGAGCGCCGCTACCGCGCGCTGTTCGATCTGTTGCCGCTACCCGCACTCGTGCGCGACCGGGAGACGTTGAAATTCATCGCGGTCAACGAAGCAGCGGTTAAAACGTACTTGTACCCGCGCGAAGAGTTCATGCGGCTGACAACCTGGGATATCCGGCCGCCGGAAGATTACGCGCGATATCGGCAAGACCTCGAGGCGATGCGCGGGAAGCCGGAACTCAAACGCATTCGGGGCCAGCACCGCAGGAAAGACGGCACGCTGATGCAGGTCGAGATCAATACGTTTGATTTGATGTTCGGGGGGCGTCCCGCGCGGCTGTCCGTGATCAACGACGTTACCGAGCGCAGGGGCGCGGAAGAAGCCCTGCGCCAGTCGGAAATGCGCCTGCAGATGATCACGGACAACCTGCCGGCGACGATTGCTTATATCGACGCGGAGGAGCGTTACCGGTATATCAACAAGACTTACGGGCAGTGGTACGGCCTGGCGCCATCCGCGTGTTATGGCCGCACGGTGCGCGAGGTGATCGGCGAGGAATTTTATGCCCTGCGCAAACCCATGATCGATAGCGTTCTGGCGGGCCGGACCGTAACGGCGGAAGCACGCATGCGCGTAGCGGGAAAGACGCCCTACGCGCAATTGACCTATGTGCCGCATGTCGACGCGGGCAACCGGGTGACAGGCTTCTATGTATTCGGCTACGACATTACCGAGCGCAAGCGCGCCGAGGCAGCGTTGCGCCTGTACGTCGAACGCCTCGAGGCGTTGCGGAGGATCAATACTTCCATACTGGAGGCGCGATATCCCGCGGAAATCGCCAGCACCGCCCTTGACCACCTTTTGCACGTAGTGCCCTGCTGGAGCGCGACGGTACGGGTAATTGATTTTACAAAGCGCGAATCAATCGTGCTGGAGACGCGACCTGACAAAGACTCGGCATTTGCGGCGCCGCAACGCCTGTCGTTCGATGAATATGGCGCAGTCGGCCTTGCCGCCCTGAAACAGGGACGTGCCAACATTGTCCCCGACATTGCCGCCGTACCCAACCGGTCGGCATTGCTGGAACACCGCTACCAGCAGGGAATGCGCTGCTTTGTCCGCATGCCGCTCATGGTTGAAAGCACGCTGGTCGGCGTGTTGAACCTGGCATCGGACAAAGCCAGTTATTTTACGGCGGACCATCTTGAATTCACGCGCACGATCGCCGACCACCTTGCGCTCGCGCTGCAGGGAGCGGTGCTGCGCGAAAAAATTCAGCGCCAGGCGGACGAACTCGAAGAGCGGGTAACCGAGCGCACCGCGCAGCTGGCGACCGCCAACGAGGAACTCGAGGCGTTCAGTTATTCCGTGTCGCACGATTTGCGCGCGCCGTTGCGCAGCATCAATGGTTTCGGGAAGCTGTTGCAGGAAAAAAACGCCGCTCAGCTCGATGACAGCGGACGCGGTTTCCTGCAGCGGATTCTGGCGGCAAGCGAGCGCATGAGCGATTTGATCGACGACCTGCTTTCGCTGTCGCGGATCTCGCGCGCGGAGATGCGCCGCGCCGAGGTCGACTTGAGCGCGCTTGCGGCGCAGGTCGCCGCGGATATCGCGGGCGCTTATCCGGACGGACCCGTTGCGGTCAGTATCGCACCGAATCTGACCACGAACGCCGACCGCGGGCTGGTGCGCATTTTGCTGGAAAATCTGCTCGGCAACGCGTGGAAGTATTCGCGCCGGGCCGCGCGCCCGCAAATTGAAATCGGACAGGTCGAGCGCAACGGGCAAATGGCGTATTTCGTCCGCGATAACGGGGCTGGCTTTGATATGGCTTACGCCGATAAACTGTTCGGGGTGTTTCAGCGCCTGCATTCGCAAAGCGAATTTCCCGGCACCGGCATCGGCCTGGCAACCGTCAGGCGCATCGTGCAGCGTCACGGCGGCGAGGTATGGGCCGAGGGCGCGGTAAACCAGGGCGCGACGTTCTACTTTACGCTGGGGTAGCCGCCGCGCGTCACGGACGCAAAACGGCGGCGATCACGTTGCGTCCTTCGCCGACAAGTATATTGAACGTTCTGCATAACGCCGCGTTGCCCATCACCTCGAGTCCGATGCGCGCGGCGGCGAGACTGTGCGTCAGCGGCGGGCGCGGAAAACGCAGCGTCGCCCCGGTGCCGAGCAGCACGATTTCCGGGGCGAGCGCGCACAGGAACTCAAAGTCCCGCGGAGTCAAGCGGTCGAAGTCGCTCGCCGGCCAGTCATCGAGTACGCGTTCAGGCGTCACCACTATGCTTTGCGTGTAGCGAACGCCGTTGATGGCGACATAGCCGGCGCCATGGCCGGTGAACAGGTTTTGGCCGGCGGGCGTTTGCAGGTGGAATTTCACTTTCGAATTTGCCGCAAGAGGTCAGGTCAGCTAAAATTATAAGCTTTTTCACGCCTTTAGCCGCATTACCGGGACCGCCATGGAAGAATTTGCCCGCATCAAGCGCCTGCCGCCCTACGTATTTAACATTACGGGGGAACTCAAGGCCGCGGCGCGCAAGCGCGGGGAGGACGTGATCGACCTTTCGATGGGGAATCCCGACCAGCCGACGCCGCGCCATATCGTCGACAAATTGATCGAGTCGGTACAGCGGCCCGACACGCATCGCTATTCGGTGTCGAAGGGCATTCCGCGCCTGCGGCAGGCGATCTGCAACTGGTACAAGACGCGTTTTGACGTGGATTTCGACGCCGATGCCGAGGCGATCGTCACCATCGGTTCGAAGGAAGGCATCGCGCACCTCGCGCTGGCGACGCTCGACCGCGGCGACATCGTTCTCGTGCCGAACCCGAGTTATCCCATCCACATCTACGGCCCGGTGATCGCCGGCGCCGATATCCGGCACGTGCCGATGGTCGCCGGCGTGGATTTCTTCGAGACGCTCGAACAGGCGATCCGCGATTCGTATCCGAAGCCGAAGATGCTGATCTGCAATTTTCCCGGCAATCCGACGACCCAGTGCGTGGAACTGCCTTTCTTCGAACGGCTGATCGCGATTGCGCGTGAGCATCAGATTTATGTCGTGCACGATCTGGCGTACGCCGATATCGTATTCGACGGCTACCGGGCGCCGTCGATCATGGAAGTGGCGGGCGCGCGCGAGGTCGCGGTCGAGTTTTTCACGCTGTCGAAAAGCTACAACATGGCCGGCTGGCGCGTCGGCTGCATGGTGGGCAACCGCGACCTCGTCACTGCGCTGGCGCGCATGAAAAGCTACCACGATTACGGCACCTTCACGCCGATTCAGGTCGCCTCCATCATCGCCCTGGAAGGGCCGCAGGAATGCGTGCAGGAAGTGCGCACGATGTACCAGAAGCGCCGCGACGTGATGTGCAGCGGCCTCGAATCGGCGGGCTGGCATGTCGAGGTGCCCCGGGCAACCATGTACGTATGGGCAAAAATTCCCGAGCAATACAGGGCCATGGGCTCTCTCGAATTCTCCAAGAAACTGCTCAACGACGCGCGCGTCGCCGTGTCGCCCGGCATCGGATTCGGTGAATACGGCGACGATCATGTGCGTTTCGCCCTGATCGAGAATGAAGCGCGGACGAGACAGGCTGTACGCGGGATCAAGGAGATGTTTCGCAAGGATGGTTCGTCGTGAACTCCGGAATCAATATGAAACCCATCAACGTCGGATTGCTCGGCATCGGCACGGTCGGCAGCGGCACGTTTGAGGTGCTCGCCAGGAATCAGGAGGAAATCACGCGCCGCGCCGGCCGCGGCATCGTCATCACGATGGTCGCGGACAAGGACCTCGAGCGCGCGCGCAGGCTGGTCGGCGGGAGCGCGACGGTAACGGCGGATGCCTATGAAGTCGTGAATCACCCCGACATCGATATTGTGATCGAATTGATCGGCGGCACCACGATTGCGCAAAAGCTGATCCTGCAGGCGATCAGTAACGGCAAGCATGTCGTGACGGCGAACAAGGCGTTGCTGGCGACCCATGGCAACGAGATATTCGCCGCCGCGCAAAAGCAGGACGTGATGGTGGCGTTCGAGGCGGCGGTCGCCGGCGGCATCCCCATCATCAAGGCGCTGCGCGAGGGCCTGACCGCCAATCGTATCGAATGGATCGCCGGCATCATCAATGGCACCAGCAATTTCATCCTGTCCGAGATGCGCGAAAAAGGCTCGGGTTTTGATACGGTGCTCAGGGAAGCGCAGCGGCTGGGTTATGCCGAGGCGGATCCGACGTTTGATATCGAAGGCATCGACGCGGCGCACAAGCTCACCATCATCGCGGCGATTTCGTTCGGCATCCCGATGCAATTCAAGGAAGCGTATACCGAAGGCATCTCGGGGCTGACCGCCGCGGATATCCGCTACGCGGAGGAACTCGGCTATCGCATCAAGCTGCTGGGCATCACCAAGCGCACTCCGCACGGCATCGAGTTGCGCGTGCATCCGACGCTGATACCGGCGCGGCGGCTGATCGCCAATGTCGAGGGCGTAATGAACGCAATCCTCGTCAAAGGCGATGCGGTCGGCGCCACGCTCTATTACGGCGCGGGGGCGGGCGCGTATCCAACGGCGTCGGCGGTGATTGCGGACCTGGTCGACGTAACACGCATGCATACGGCCGATCCGGGGCATCGCGTGCCCCATCTCGCGTTCCAGCCGGACCAACTGTCGAATGTCCCGATATTGCCGATCACCGAAGTCGAAACGTCCTATTACCTGCGCATGCGGGTGCACGACAAACCCGGCGTTCTGGCCGACATCACGCGCGTGCTCGCGGACGGCGGAATTTCGATCGACGCGATGGTGCAGAAGGAGCCCTCCGCCGGCGAGGAGCAGGTCGATATCATCATGCTGACGCATCTTGCCGTCGAGAAGCACGTCAACGCGGCAATCGCCACCATCGAGCGGCTGCCGGTGGTGGTCGGCAAGGTGACGCGCATACGCATGGAACAGCTGGGTGCGCACTGACCGCGGATGTCGATGCGCTACGTAAGTACTCGCGGAAGAGGGGCGCCCGCCGGCTTCTCCGATATTCTGCTGGGCGGCCTGATGGAAGACGGCGGTCTTGCGGTGCCGGCCGCCTATCCACGGGTCACCGCGGACGATCTCACCGCATGGCGCCGGCTCGGTTATCGCGACCTGGCGTTCGAAATTCTGCGCCGCTACGCCGACGACATAAAGGCGTCCGACCTGAGAAGCATAGTCGACCGCACCTACACTGCCGCGGCTTTTCAATCGGATGAAATTACGCCGCTGCGGCCATTGCAGCGCGGCGTCCATGTGCTGGGGTTGTCACACGGACCGACGCTCGCGTTCAAAGACGTGGCCATGCAATTGCTCGGCCATCTGTTCGAACATGCGCTGGGGGCAGGCGCCGCGCAACTCAATATACTGGGCGCTACGTCAGGCGATACCGGCTCGGCGGCGGAGTACGCCATGCGCGGAAAATCCGGCATACGCGTGTTCATGCTGTCGCCCCATCAGAAGATGAGCCCGTTCCAGACGGCGCAGATGTTTTCGCTGCAGGAGCCGAACATCTTCAATATCGCGATCCGCGGCGTGTTCGACGACTGCCAGGATATCGTCAAGAGCGTGAGCAACGACCTCGCATTCAAGGCGCGCCACAGGATCGGCACCGTCAACTCGATCAACTGGGCGCGGGTCGTCGCGCAGGTGGTTTATTATTTCAAAGCCTATCTCGCGGTCACAGAATCGAATGGACAGGCGGTTTCATTCGCGGTGCCGTCGGGCAACTTCGGCAACGTTTGCGCCGGACATATCGCGCGTTGCATGGGCCTGCCGGTGCGCAGGCTGATCGTCGCGACCAATGAGAACGACGTGCTGGACGAGTTTTTCCGCACGGGCATTTACCGCGTGCGTCCCGGCAGCGAGGTGCGGCAAACCAGCAGTCCTTCGATGGATATATCCAAGGCGTCGAATTTCGAGCGCTTCATTTACGACCTGATCGGCAGGGATGGCGCCGAGGTCAGGCGGTTGTGGCAGCAGGTCGAGCGCGACGGCGTGTTCGATCTGGCGGCGACGCCGCATTTTTCGCGTATCGCGGAGTTTGGTTTTGTGTCGGGTTCGAGCACGCACCGAGACCGGATCGACACCATCCGGCGCGTCTACCGCGAAACCGGCCAGATCATCGATACGCATACCGCGGATGGCGTCAAAGTCGGACTCGAACATCGCGAGGAGGGTGTGCCGCTGATCTGCCTTGAAACGGCGTTGCCGGTGAAGTTCGCTTCCACCATACGCGAGGCGCTCGGTCGCGAACCGGACATCCCGGCGGGGCTCGAAAACCTCGAGCGCATGCCGCAGCGTTTTACCGTGCTCGATCCGGACGTCGAGGCGGTCAAGGGTTTCATCGCGCGCAATTGCTGATTCCTTAGTCAAACCGCATCGACAGATCAAGCGCCCTGATGTCCTTGGTCAGGCTGCCGATGGAAATGCGGTCGACGCCGGTCTCGGCGATCGCGCGCACGTTGTCGAGCGTAATGCCGCCCGACGCCTCGAGCTCCGCGCGTCCGGCCGCGATTTTCACGGCCTCGCGCATCTCTTCCGTGCTCATGTTGTCGAGCAGTATCATTTTTGCGCCGGCGTCGAGCGCTTCGCGCAACTGTTCGAAATTTTCCACTTCGATCTGCGTCCACACGCCCGGCGGGGCAATGCGCGCCGCCGCGCGCAGCGCCTCCCCGATGCCGCCGGCCGCGGCGATGTGGTTCTCCTTGATCAGGATCGCGTCGTAGAGTCCGATGCGGTGGTTGGCGCCGCCGCCGGCAAGCACCGCATATTTCTGGGCGAGCCTGAGGCCGGGCAGCGTCTTGCGCGTATCGACGATTTTGGTCCCGGTGCCCGCGACCGCGTCTACGTAGCGTCGCGTCGCCGTGGCGACCGCCGACAGCATTTGCACGAAATTGAGCGCGCAGCGCTCGCCGGTGAGCAGCGCGCGCGCAGTGGCGCGCACGGTCACCAATTGCTGGTCCGCTCGTATGCGGTCACCGTCATTGACCGCCCACTGGATGCTGACTGCCGGATCCAGGTGGCGAAAACACGCGTCGAACCAGGCCGCGCCGCAAATGACGCCGTCATTGCGGCTGATGACGTGCGCGCAGCCGCGCGCCGCGGGCGCAATCAACTGCACGGTCCAGTCGCCGCCGCCGACGTCCTCCGCGAGCGCGGCGGCGACGTTGCGATCAATGGCGGATGTCAATTCATTCATTTTTGCACTATATTGCACATAGCTTTTGCCGAATTCTAACCGATGGGTGGTGGATATGACCGGAATCATGGGTGTTATCTCGTATGGACTTGGCACGCTGGTCGGCTTCCTGATCATAGGCACGCTGGTGTTCTGGTTCGTGCAGGACGTCACGCAGAAAAAGCATTCCGTGCTGCGCAACTTTCCGGTGGTCGGCAGATTGCGTTTTTTCTTCGAGGAGATGGGGGAGTATTTTCGCCAGTATTTCTTTGCCGGCGACCGCGACGAAATGCCGTTCAACCGCGCCACGCGCGGCTGGATCTACAAGGTCGCAAAGGACGAGGGCGGCATCATCGGCTTCGGATCGAGCAACGATTTGCGCGAACCCGGTTCGATAATTTTTGTCAACGCCGGGTTTCCCGTGCTCGAACGGGACCATCGGCCGACACCCTCGCTCGTGATCGGCGACGGCTACTGCAAACAGCCGTTTGAGGCGAAGTCGATCGTCAATATCAGCGGCATGAGTTTCGGCGCGATATCCGAACCGGCAGTGCGGGCGTTATCGCGCGGCGCGGGGGTTGCCGGGTGCTGGATGGACACCGGAGAAGGCGGACTGTCGCCCTACCATCTCGAAGGCAATTGCGACGTCATCATGCAGATAGGCACCGCCAAGTACGGCATCCGCGACCAGGATGGCAAGCTGAGTGCCGAACGCGCGCGCGAACTGTCC
>JAYWDM010000424.1:0-4123 GCA_043779885.1 Betaproteobacteria bacterium
GCGAACAGGTTGAGGTCATGCTTCAGCAGCAGCGCGATGCGCTCGCGGCGGGTGCCGGTAATGCGCGGGTCCTCGCCACGCCAGAAATAGCCGTGATGCACCAGCACCGCATCGGCGCCGCGCTCGACCGCGGCGCGCAGCAGCGCGAGCGACGCGGTAACGCCGCTTACGATCCGGCGGACTTCGGCGCGCCCTTCCACCTGCAGCCCGTTTGGGCAATAATCACGGTAACGGGCAACGTCCAGATATTGATCGAGATAAATCTCCAGCTCGGCGCGTTGCATGATCCACCTGTCGATGCCAACGCGCATTCTAACCTGATGCCCCACTAACGTACATGCGCAGACTCTGGCTGATCTTCGCGCAGACCACCACCATCTGCCTTGGCATCCTGTTCGCGGTGTCCACGCTGCGTCCGGATCTTCTCGGTTGGGGCGCGCGGCCCGGCGTCAACGTGGTGACGGCGCGGGAAACGCCGCCGGAGACGCCAGGCCGCCGCATCAACTCGTTCAGCGACGCGGCAAACAAGGCCATGCCAACGGTGGTCAACATCTACACCAGCAAGGAAACGAAGGTGCCGCGTCATCCGTTCATGGACGACCCGGTGTTCCGTTATTTTTTCGGCGAGCAGTTCGACGCGCAAACGCGGCGCAGCTCGAGCCTGGGCTCGGGCGTCATCGTCAGCGACAAAGGCTACATCCTCACCAATCACCACGTCGTCGAGGCGGCGGACGAGATCGAGGTGGCGCTCGCGGACACGCGCCGCACGGCGGCGCGCGTGGTCGGCAGCGACCCGGACACGGACCTTGCCGTGATCAAGATCGATCTCAAGAACCTGCCGGCAGCGACGTTCGCGCAATCGGAGCAGGCGCGCGTCGGCGACATCGTGCTCGCGATCGGCAATCCGTTCGGCGTCGGACAGACCGTGACCTCCGGGATCATCAGCGCGCTGCACCGCAGTCATCTCGGCATCAATACGTTCGAGAATTTCATCCAGACCGATGCCGCGATCAACCCCGGCAATTCCGGCGGCGCGCTGGTCGACGTCAACGGTAATCTGCTCGGCATCAACAGCGCGATCTATACACGTACCGGCGGCTCGCAGGGCATCGGCTTCGCAATACCGTCGAGCCTCGCCAAGCAGGTGATGGATCAGATCATAGAAACCGGCGCGGTGACCCGCGGCTGGGTCGGCATCGGCGTGCAGAACCTGACGGCGGAACTCGCGGAATCGCTCAAGCTGCCGAAAGTCCGCGGCGCATTGATTACCGACGTGGTGAACAGCAGCCCCGCGGACAAGGCAGGGATCAAGCCGGGCGACGTCCTGGTCGGCGTCGAGGGCAAGTCGGTGACCGATTCGGACAGCACGCTCAACCTCATCTCGGCGTTAAGGCCCGGCCATAACGCAACGCTCAAAGTGCTGCGCGAAAAAAACGAACTCGACCTCAAGGTCAACATCGGCAGACGGCCCAAACCCGGGCGCGACGACAGGTAATCGCCGCGGTACGCGCGCCGTCAGTCCGGTTTGTGTCCGGTTTCGGCGTGCGGTGTTTCACTCCGTCCGGCTGCCGGCGCATCATCCTCGTTGCCGTCGGCGTTTTCCGGCTTGCGCCTGACCATGATGCCCGCCACGAGTATCCCGAGTTCGTACAGCACCCACAGCGGCACCGCCAGCATCAACTGCGAAATAACGTCCGGCGGCGTGAATACTGCGCCAACGACGAACGCGCCGACGATCACGTAGGGACGGATCTCCCTGAGCTTGGCGACGCTGACGATATTCATGCGCACCAGCAGGACCACGGCGACCGGCACTTCGAATGTAACGCCGAAGGCGACGAACATCGTCAGCGCAAAGCTCAGGTATTTTTCGATATCGGTCATCCAGGCGACGCCTTCGGGGGCAATCGACGCCATGAACTTGAACACCACCGGGAAGACGAGAAAGTACGCGAACGCCATGCCCGCGATAAACAAAAGCGTGCTCGTGAAGATGAGCGGCAGCACCAGCCGTTTCTCGTGCGTATAGAGGCCGGGCGCCACGAACGCCCAGATCTGATACAGCACGTAGGGCAGCGCGATCACAAACGCCACCAGCATGGCAACCTTGACGGGCACGAGAAACACGCCGACGACGTCGGTCGCTATCATCTGGCCGCCCTGCGGCAGCACCGTCAGCAGCGGCTGGGCGAGCAGCGCGTACAAATCCTTGGCCCACGGAAACAGGCACAGAAACACGATCAGCACGGCGAGTATCGCGCGCAGCAACCGGTCGCGCAACTCGACCAAATGAGAAATGAAAGTGTCCTGTGTGCTCATCGGGAGCGCCGCGCGGTTAACGCGCGGCGTGTGGATCAGGCTTGTTTGCGCGCAGCTTCACCGGTGGCGTCGAGCCCCAGTTCAAGCTGCGGGCTGGGTGCGGGTGACGCCGCCGGTACGGGCTCGGCGACGGGCGGAGTCGGCGCGGCAAGGGACGGCGTCGGCGCGACCGCGGCGGCGGACGGATTCGGCGCGGCAACGGCCGGCGGCGGCGCGGCATCCGTGGCGGACGCGGCGATATCGTTGAATTGCGTTTCCGTCGCGCTGACTTCCTTGTGCACCGACTGCTCGATGGAGCGCGCGGCATCCTGCACGTTCGCCTGCAACTTGCGCAATTCGTCGAGCTCCATTTCGCGGCTGATGTCGGTCTTCACGTCGTTAACGTAGCGCTGCATGCGTCCGAACAGGTGGCCAAGCGTGCGCGCCACTTTCGGCAGGCGCTCGGGACCGATCACGATCAACGCGACCACCGCGATGACCATCATTTCGGATAAACCAACGTCAAACATGAAGTGAAGGGTGAAGGGTGAAGGGTGAAGGGTGAAGGGTGAAGGGGAAAACCCCCTCTCCCCGATTCACTGAGGGAGAGGGTTGGGGTGAGGGGGGATCACGCATTCACCCTTCACTCGTTCACCCTTCACGTTTTTGTTTGGGTCTCTTTCCTGACTTCGCCTTCGATAGTCTGGCCGGCGGCAGGGTGAATTTCAGCTTGCGCCTGCGGCTTGTCCTTGTCCTTGTCCTCCTCCGACTTCATGCCGTCCTTGAAGCCCTTCACCGCGCTGCCGAGGTCGGCGCCGACATTGCGCAGCTTCTTGGTGCCGAAGATCACCAGCACCACCACCAGCACGATCAGCCAATGCCAAATACTCAATGAGCCCATGTTTCCACTCCTCCAGCTTGTTAAGGCCCGCCCTGCGGACTGCATCACTTCCTGAATATGCGATGATGACCGTCGCGAGATTATCCGCGGGAAGCCTTTTCATCCACGCCGGAAATGCCCTCGCGGCGGCGCAGTTCGGACAGCACATCATCGCTCGTCAGTCCATGCCAGGCCAGCAGCACCAGGCAGTGAAACCACAAGTCCGCGGTTTCGCGCACAACGTGCAGTTTATCACCGTCCTTGGATGCGAGCAGCGTTTCGGCCGCCTCTTCGGCGAGTTTCTTGAGAATCGCGTCGTGGCCCTTGCCGAAGAGGCCGGCCACATAGGAGCCGGCCGGATCCCCGTCCCTGCGGGCATTGATGGTGGCGGACAGGCGGCGCAGTATGGCGGGATCTATCATTTGTTGTAGATTTCCTGCGGCGCCTTCAATACCGGGTCCGTTGCGACCCATTCGCCATCGACGAGTTTCTGAAAAAAACAGCTGTGCCGGCCGGTGTGACAGGCGATACCACCCGCCAGCTCAACTTCCACCAATATCACATCTTCGTCGCAATCGAGACGGATGCTGCGCACTTTTTGCACATGGCCGGACTCTTCGCCCTTGTGCCAGAGCTTCTTGCGCGAGCGCGACCAGTAGTGGACTTCTCCGGTCTCGGCGGTTTTTTTCAGCGCCTCGCGGTTCATCCACGCCAGCGTGAGCACGCGCCCGCCGGCGGCCTCCTGGGCGACCGCCGGCACGAGCCCGTCCTGCGCCCAGTTTACCTTGTTAAGCCAGTTGTCCGACATTTCATGTCCCGCGGGAGTAGGGTGCCCGGCGCCGGCCACCGCGGCGACGGGTCAACGGGATTTTACTACTCTCCACCGCCGTGCGGCGCGTCACAACCGGACTTCAATGCCGCGCGCCGCCATCAATTGCTTGGCCT
>JAYWDM010000425.1:0-4106 GCA_043779885.1 Betaproteobacteria bacterium
GACTGGCAGTACGGCTGGGAAATGTTGTTGACGAAATATTCCTGGTGATAATCCTCGGCGACGTAAAACGCCGGCGCCGGGACGACTTCGGTGACGATCGGATCGCCAAAAACTTTTGTTGCCGTCATCTCGCCGATCAGTTGCCCGGCCGCCGCTTTTTGTTCCGGCGTATGATAAAAAATCGCCGAGCGGTACTGCGTGCCCACGTCGTTGCCCTGAAAGTTCAGCATCGTCGGGTCGTGTAGCGTGAAAAACACCTCGAGGATTTCGCGGAACGAAATCGCGTTCGGATCAAACGTCACGCGCACGACTTCGGCGTGGCCGGTATCGCCGTTGCAGATCTGCTTGTAGGTCGGCGCGACGGTTTTGCCGCCGGTATAGCCGGATTCGACCGCGGTAACGCCCTTCAGGCGGTCGAACACGGCCTCGAGACACCAGAAACAGCCGCCGCCAAGGGTTGCGACTTCGTTGCCGCCCACTGCTTGCTGCGTGGTCATATCGAAATTCCTTGAAAGTGGGTAGCCAAAGAGGTTGATCAGTCCGCGCCGGCGCGCTTTCCTGAAACGGGCTGCTATTATGCGATATGCAAGGAAAGCGCGGTTGCCGCGACTAACCGGACAAGCGCCCGACAGGGCGCAGTCATTTCCAGGAGCCTGTGCACATGCTGACCATCCGCAAATCACTGTTCGCTTTTTTCGCGGCCACCCTGTTGGCGGCCGGCGCGGGCGCGAGCTACGCGCAATCCGCCAAACCCGCCGCGCCGCCGCCGGGCAGCGCAAAAGCCACCTTCGCCGGCGGCTGCTTCTGGTGCATGGAGCAGCCGTTCGACGTACTCCCCGGCGTGGTCTCGACGACGTCGGGCTACATCGGCGGCCACAAGAAAAATCCGACTTACGAGGAAGTGTCGGGCGGCCGCACCGGCCACACCGAAGCCGTGCAGGTAGTCTACGACCCGAAGAAAGTGACTTATGAAAAGCTGCTCGATGTGTTTTGGCACAACATCGACCCGACGGTAAAAGACCAGCAATTCTGCGACACCGGCTCGCAGTATCGCAGCGGCATTTTCTACCACGACGATGCGCAGCGCCAGCTTGCCGACGCGTCCAAAGCGGCGCTCGACCGCAACAAGCCGTTCAAGCAGCCCATCGTGACCGAGATCACGCGCGCCGACGAATTCTATCCCGCGGAGGAATACCATCAGGATTTCTATCTCAAGAATCCGCTGCGCTACAAGTACTACCGCAGCGGCTGCGGGCGCGATAACCGCCTGAAGCAGTTGTGGGGCAAAGCGCCCGAGCACGGCTAGCGCGAATACTTATTACGTGAAGCGGTTGGTGCTGGTTGGCGGCGGCCACAGCCATGTCGAGGTGCTGCGTCAGTTGGGTGTCCAGCCGGCCGCCGGGACTGAAATCACGCTGGTAAGTCCGGCGCGCCACACGTCCTACTCCGGCATGCTGCCGGGATTCATCGCCGGGCACTACCGTTATCACGACTGTCACATCGATCTCGAATACCTCGCGCGTTTCGCCGGCGCGCGCCTCATACAAACACTCGCGTGCAACATCGATCCGCTGCGGCGTCAGTTAATGCTGACCGGCGGCGCCGCGCTCGAATACGATATAGCGTCCATCGATATTGGCTCGTCTTCCGCGCACCCGCCGATCCCCGGCGGCGGCGGCGCCATGGCGGTGAAGCCTGTCGAGGCGTTTCTGCCGGCGTGGGACGCAGTAATGGAGCGCGCCCGCCGCGGCGGGATCAAAACCATACTCGTCGTCGGCGCCGGCGCGGGGGGCGTGGAATTATTGCTCGCGATGCAACATCAAATCAACCGCCTGGCACCACCGCACGCCGTCGGGTTCGTGCTCGTTGCCGATGGCGACCGCTTGTTGCCCGGCCTTAATTCCGGATCCCGAGCGGCGTTCGCGCGCATCCTGTCGCAACGCGGGATCGGTGTGCGCCTGAATTGTCGCATCACGCGCGTGGAGCCGAATGCGGCCATTGCGGCGAACGGCGAGCGCATCGCGGCCGATGTAATTATCAGGGCGACGGGAGCGGGCGCCCCGCCGTGGCTGCGCGAGACAACGCTCAAGCTGGATGCGGCAGGATTCATCGCGACGGATAAATACCTGCGATCAATTACACATCCGGAAATTTTTGCCGCGGGGGACTGCGCGACGATAACGGGATACACCTATCCGAAATCGGGTGTCTATGCAGTGCGCCAGGGCCCGATCCTCGCCCGCAATCTGCGCCAGGCGCTCGCCGGCGGCCCTCCGGTCGCCTACCGGCCACAGCAACGCGCGCTGGCGCTGATCAGCACCGGCGACAAATACGCGGTCGCCGTTTATGGCGGACTGACTTTGCAGGGCGCGTGGGTGTGGCGCTGGAAGGACCGCATCGACCGCCGGTTCATGGCCCGCTACGCGCCTCCACGCTAGACTCCCGCGCAGTTCCTGACGCGCGTCAGGTTATGGTTACGCGCGCGAATTTGCGTTTGCCGACCTGCAAAACGACACACGCACCCGGCGCCAGCGTGAGCGCTTTATCGCTGACTTTCTCCCCGTCGAGTTTGACGCCGCCCTGCGCAATCATGCGCAAAGCTTCCGACGTGCTCGCGGTGAGTCCGGCTTGTTTGAGGAGATTCGCAATGGCGATGCCATCCGCGCCGGCGTGCACGGTGACTTCC
Organism: Betaproteobacteria bacterium; assembly: GCA_043779885.1. Classification (GTDB taxonomy): domain Bacteria; phylum Pseudomonadota; class Gammaproteobacteria; order Burkholderiales; family SG8-41; genus PALSA-1004. Next base: position 2,687 of record JAYWDM010000425.1, read on the forward strand.
GAGATGTCAGCGGGTATCGCCCCCTGCCGGAAACGCGATTCGAAATCGGCCAGCGCCGTTGCGGCCGCTGACTGATCGTGGAAGCGCGCGACGATCTCCTGGGCAAATCCGACCTTGATGTCGCGCGGATTGCGGCCGCCTTCGACGTCTTTTTTCCATTGCCTGACGGTTGCGATCGGCGCGAATGACAGGAGTTCGATATAGCGCCACATCAACTCGTCGGAAATCGACATCAGCTTGCCGAACATGTCGTTCGGGCTGTCGGTGATGCCGACCGTATTGCCGAGCGATTTCGACATCTTGTTCACGCCGTCCAGTCCCTCGAGCAGCGGCATGGTGAGTATGCACTGCGGCGGCTGGCCGTAATGTTTCTGCAGTTCGCGTCCCATGAGCAGATTGAACTTCTGGTCGGTGCCGCCGAGCTCGAGATCAGCCTTCAGCGCGACGGAATCATAGCCCTGCACCAGCGGGTAGAGGAATTCATGGATCGCAATCGGCTGGTTCGCCTTGTAGCGCTTGCCGAAATCGTCGCGTTCCAGCATGCGGGCGACCGTGTGCGTTGCCGCGAGTTTGATCATGTCGGCGGGACTTAGCTTGTCCATCCACGTCGAGTTGAACGCGATCTCGGTTCTGGCCGCATCGAGGATCCTGAATACCTGTGCGGTGTAGGTTTTGGCGTAGGCCGTTACCTCTTCACGCGTGAGCGGCGGGCGCGTCGCATTCTTGCCGGTCGGGTCCCCGATCATGCCCGTGAAATCACCAATCAGAAACACCACATGGTGGCCGAGGTCCTGCAGTTGCCGCAGTTTGTTGATCAGGACGGTGTGCCCGATGTGCAGGTCAGGCGCGGTCGGATCGAAGCCCGCCTTGACGCGCAGCGGCCGGCCGGACTTGAGCTTCTCGACGAGTTCCGCCTCGACCAGGATTTCGTCGGCGCCGCGCTTGATAATTTCCAGTTGCTCTGTATGCGCAGTCACAGTGGCCTTATCGCGGATATTTAGGTAGGTCAATTCAAATTTCACAATGTGAAATCCGGGGTTGCGCACCGGTACAATTCTGCTAAGCTTCCCGCGTCGCTCCAGAGGGGGGCTTAAGACAGTAGCCTAAAAGCATGATTTTAGCTCAAAAAATTACCGTCTTAACAAGCAAACTTACGGTCCGTCACCGGCTTGCTGCCGCGTTCGTTGCGCTGCCGTGTTTTGGCGTTGTCGCGGCATTTGGCATCGCCCCGGACACGATGATCGAAAAAGTAACAATCAGCAACGTCGTTGAGGAACTTCCGCTACCGGTCCTCACCCTGACCGGAGACAGCGTCGATCCGGCCTACACGCGCGAGGAGCGGATTCAGCGCGGCGATACGGTCGCTTCACTGCTCGCGCGACTGCAAGTGGACGACGCAGAAGCAGCGCAGTTTCTGCGC
>JAYWDM010000426.1:0-4104 GCA_043779885.1 Betaproteobacteria bacterium
CGCTCGGACAGCACCCGCGAAATGATGTCGGGACCGGACCCCGGGGCGCTGCCGATGACGAGCCGGATCGGTTTTTGCGGAAAGGCAGGCTGCGCGGCGTGTGCCGCCGGCACGGCCAGCGGCATGGCGACGGCGATTGCGGTCAGCAGTTTGATAATGCGCATTGCGGCTCTCCTCGGTATTGAAAGCGTGATCTGATCCGAATGGCACTTACTTAAGCGCTTGCCCCCACCCCAGACCCTCCCCGCGCATTTCATGCGCAGGGGAGGGAGTCCAAGTGCGGCGCTTTGTTCCACGGTCCCTTCCCCCGCGACTGCGGGGGAAGGACAGGATGGGGGCAAGAATGCGCGGGGAGAGTTCGCGAGCGTCCCTTAAGTAAGTGCCATTCATCCCCGAATTTCATTTCATTTATCCGGGCGCGTGCCGCAATACGCTTCATGGCGATCGCGGCGCTACGCGCACGATGCCTACTTGATGGCGCCCTGCGCGCGCAGTTGCCCGATTTCCGCTGCGCTGAACCCAAGCGCTTGCAGTACTTCGTCCGTATGCTCGCCAGGCTTGGGAGGCGCGTGGCGCGCCGCGGGCAGGAAATCCGCCGCGAAGAGCCGGCCCGCCAGTGCAACATCGTCCGCGCCGATGCGCACGTTTTCGAGCACGCCCGCGGTCAGTAGCGATGGATCGCTCACGTACTCCCCTACCGTGTTGACCGGAGCACAAGGTATGCCTGCCGCGGTGAGCGCATCAAGCACGTCCTGGCGCCGGCGGGCGGCGACGGCGGCGGCGACGAGATCGTTGACCGCCTGGCGATTGGCGATGCGCGAGGAGAGCGTGGGAAACCGCAGCGCGCCTGCTGCGCCTTCCAGCGCAAGCACTTCGCACAGTTTTGCCCATAACCGGTCATTGCCCGCGGCGATCATCAGCGCACCGTCCATGCATTGAAAATTCTTGTACGGCACCAGCGCCTCGTGGCCGCTGCCGAATTTCCGTGGCAGCACATTCGCGAGCGAATAACCCGCGATCTGATAGTTGAGGAAGTTGGTCGCCGTGCGCAGCAGCGCAGGCTCGACGTACTGGCCTTTGCCCGTACTGTCGCGCTCGCGCAATGCCGCGAGTATCGCAATCACGGACGCCATGCCGGTGCCCAGGTCGATGACGCTGACCCCGCAGCGCACAGGTTCGCCATCGTGTTCGCCCGTCACGCTCATGATGCCGGAATAGGCTTGCAGAGAGGCTTCATATCCGGGTAAGTCTTCTCCCGCCGTGCCCGCCGGGAATGCGCGGATCGCACAGTGAATCAGTCGCGGGTTGACGTCGCGCAGCGCGGCGCTGTCCAGACCAAGCCGTTCCAGCGTGCCCGGTCGAAAATTCTCGATCATCACGTCCGCGGTCGCCAGCAGGCGCCGGAAAACCTGCAGCCCATCCGGCTGCGCAAGGTCGACGACGATACCGCGCTTCGTGTGATTTACGGCGGCAAAAGCGGCCGACACCCCGTTCTTTGCCGGCGCCCACGATCGCACCTCGTCGTGCTTGGTCGGATGTTCGACGCGAATCACGTCCGCCCCGAGATCCGCGAGCAGTGAGCCGCAAAATGGGCCCGCCAGCACGCGCGACGCGTCGATGACACGGATGCCGTGAAGCGGGCCGCGCGGGGCTTCGTCCTGTTGTTGTTCAGCCGTATTCACGTGGGTCCTTTTTATGCAGTTCATTCGCCGCTGAATCGAGGTGGCCGCCGTTCCGCAAAGGCGGCGAGTCCTTCGGCGTAATCGTTCGAAGCGAGCACCCGCAGCAGCCCTTCGCGCTCGCGCTGCAAGCCTTCCCGCAGCGGCAAATCGAAGCCCGCGTAGACCAGCCGCTTGATTTCATGCAACCCCAGCGGCGAGCGCGAAGCCACCACGGTTGCCAGCGCACGCGCCCTTTCATCCAGCATGGCGGCGGGCACCGCCGCGTTCAGCAGTCCCATCTCCGCGGCGCGGGCGGCGGTGACCGGCTCGCCGGTCAGCATCAGTTCGAGCGCGAGGGCGCTGCCGATCTGCCGGGGCAGGCGCTGGGTCGCCCCGGCGCCGGGAATCGCGCCGATGCGTGTTTCGGTCAAGCCGATCATCGCGTCGCTGGCGGCGAGCCGCATGTCGCAGGCGAGCGCAACTTCACACCCGCCGCCCAGCGCGAACCCGTTGATCACGGCTATCGTCGGCATCGGCGCACCCGCGAGCGCCTGGATGAAGTCGTTGATCGCTGCGTTGTGCGCGGCGCGTTGCGCGGCGTCCATGCCGCGACGCTCTTTCAAGTCCGCGCCGGCGCAGAACGCTTTGCCGGTACCGCGAATCAGCAGGACCCGCGTGTTCGCAGCGATGGCGTTCCGCAATGCTCCGAGCAGGCGCTGACTCGTTTCGAAGCCGAGTGCGTTCATGCGCTCAGGCCGGTTCAGCCTGATCTGCAGAACGCCTGCGGCGATGGTCTCGACTACCACGTCGGCGCTCATGCGAGCAGCTTCATGAGGGATGCGATATCGGCGCAGTCGTCCAGCCGGGTGACGGCGTCCACAATCTGCAACGCTTTGTCTTTCGGCACGGGTGTCGCAGCCGCTGATGCGCAATCCATGAACTTTCCGATCCGCTGCTCGAGCGTCATCGGATTGTCGGGATGGCCAAGCGCCACACTGCACCCGGCCTTGAAGCGTTGCCCGCCCGTCGTGGCAATCTCGACCTGCGCGGGCTCGAAGGTGTGGCCGTCAAGGCCCGCATCGTATTGCCATCGCACCTTGGGCATGGCGGCCAGTACGACCTCGTCGGCAAGCTTCGTATCGTGATAGAGCGAAAGCGGAATACCGCGATGAAATATCGCCGCCGCGACGGCGAAGTGCATGTTGCCGGCGAGATCGATGTGGTTCGCGGGTATGCTTCCCAGCGCCACCGGGCGGCAGCGGTCGAGATTGATCTGGCCGACGTTGATCATTACGTCCGCGATGTCATCGAACGAGAGTTTCTGCGCATGCATGACATCGAGCACGGCGGTGAGCGTCGTGTGCAGGTGGCGTATGCACGGCCACGGTTTGAGGGACACGCGTTCGGTCTCGTAGCGCGTGCCGAGTTCATCCAGCAGCTCGCGGCGGTCGTATTCGCCGCGGAAGAACGCATGATAAAAACCGTAGGGTCCGTCGAACACCTCGCCATCGCCGCGGATGCCCTGCATCGCGAGCTCCGCGGCGAGCACACCGTTGCGGTAGGCGAGTCCGTCGCGTATCGAGCGCACGCTCGAGCCTTTGTGATGGAGGCTCGCCCACGTGCCGCTCACCTGCGGCAGGGTGAGTCCGAGCGCGTGCAGGTGCTGCCCGGCGCTCGCGCCCATGATTTTCGCCGACGCGGCCGTTGCCCCGAAAAGACCGATCACCGGCGCGCGGAACCACGGGTGGTCCCACATGCGGCCGCGTGTCGCGAGTCCGATGCGGCTGGAGAGGTCGTTCGCGAGCGCGACGGCGGTGATGACCTGCCGGCCCGAAACGCCGCCGCTATCCTCCGCGACCGCGAGCGCGGGCGCGAGACTCGCGGATGACGGGTGCATTACGGCGCGGTCGTGCGTGTCGTCGAAATCGAACTGATGGATCGCCGCGCCGTTGGCGAGCACTGCGCTCGCAGGGGGGACTTTCAGACCGTTCTGACCGATGAGCGTGCTGCTCGGCCGTCCGCCCCATTTGGCCGTCAGCTTTCTGATCGCGGCAACGTCTTCGCAGCCGGTCCCGGCAAAGACGCACCCGAGAGTGTCGAGTATCGACGCCTTGGTTGCCTCGACCGTGCGCGGCGGCAGGTCTGTGAACTGCGTTCGCGCAAGATGCGCTGCGATAGTTTCCGATGCATCCGGCGCGTGCTGCTGCGCGGCTGCCCCGGTCACGCTGGTGTCGCGAATGTCGTGCAAATTCGTAGTGCTCATGGCGCGCTCCTATTCTCCCTTGATGCCGGCTTCTTTTATCACTTTGGCCCACTTCACCGTTTCCGAGCGGATCAGGCGATCGAACTCTTCCGGCCGGCTGGCGACCACATCGACGCCCTCGGCCACGAGACGCGAATCCATCTTGGGCTGCTTCAGGATGGCGGCGATCTCCGCGTGCAG
>JAYWDM010000427.1:0-4103 GCA_043779885.1 Betaproteobacteria bacterium
AAGGTCGACGATGCCCTGCTGCGCTTTTTTCACGCAGTCGAGCTGGTTGCAGATCTGGTTGTTGCCGATGAACTCGACCTTGATCGCGCCGTTGGAGCGCTTCTCCAGTTCCTGCGAGAACCACAACTGGCCCGAGCGCTGGATCTGCAGGTTCTTTTCATTGAAGCGGGCGGCGCCGAACTTGAGCGTCACCTGCGCGGCGCCGGCGCGCTGCTGCGCAGTTTGCGCCGCAGCGCGGCCCAGGTCGCCGACCGTAAACGGGCCGAGCATGCCCGCGGCGGCGAACGCGGTTGAACTCAGGCCGTAGCGGCCCGCGACGCGCAAAAAGTCACGGCGTGAAACAGCTTTGTGGTCGGACATGTCACCCCCCTGAAGAAATTAAAAATAGGTGCGATCGACCGCTGGATTATTTTTTATTTTCAGCGGGCGCGCTAGTTTAAACACCCGGATGGTTAAAGCGCAAGCGCTTGCGACACTGCCGCAGGCGGCGCGGCTTCGGTGCTATGATGCAACGACAAAATCCCCGTGCCGGTTGATTTCGCATCGTTTCCCATGTCGCCCGATCACTACGATTACATCATCGTCGGCGCCGGCACCGCCGGCTGCGTGCTCGCCAACCGGCTGACTGAAAACGGCAAGTATTCGGTGCTGCTGCTCGAGGCCGGCCCGCGCGACAACAACCTGTGGATCCATCTCCCGATCGGCTACGCCAAGACCATGTTTCACCCGGTCTACAACTGGGGCTTTTATACCGAGCCGGAAGCCGGCATGCACAACCGCGAGGTTTACTGGCCGCGCGGACGCGGGCTTGGCGGCTCATCTTCCATCAACGGGCTCATCTACATCCGCGGCCAGCATCAGGATTATGACCACTGGGCGGCGCTCGGCAACGCCGGCTGGGGCTGGCGCGACGTGTTGCCGTATTTCATCAAATGCGAGGGCAATTCGCGCGGCGCGAGCGAATACCACGGTGGTGACGGCCCGCTTGCGTGCACCGATATCCGCGAACCGCATCCGCTGATGGATGCGATTATTGCCGGCGGCAACGAACTCGGCGTGCCGCGCAACGACGACTTCAATGGCGCGCAGCAGGAAGGCGTCGGGTACTACCAGTTGTTTACGCGCAACGGCTGGCGCTGCTCGACCGCGGTTGGTTATCTGAAACCGGCGCGCCGGCGCCCCAACCTGCGCGTAGAAACCGAAGCCCACGCGACTTCGCTCGTCATGGACGGCACGCGGGCGGCCGGCGTGCGCTACCGTCAGCACGGCGTCGAGCACGTGGCGCGCGCGGCGCGCGAAGTGTTGCTGACGGCAGGCTCCCTGCAGAGCCCGCAATTGCTCCAGTTGTCCGGCATCGGCCGCGCGTCGTTCCTGCAATCTCACGGCATCGCGGTGGTGAACGACCTGCCGGGAGTCGGCGAAAACCTGCAGGATCACCTGCAGGCGCGCGTCATGTACAAGGTCAGGCAGCCGATCACCATCAACGATGACCTGAAAAGCGTCTGGCGCCGGCTCGGCATGGGATGGAAGTGGCTCGCGCACCGCAGTGGTCCGCTCGCAATCGGCATCAATTACGGCGGCATGTTCACGCGCGCGCTGCCGCAGTCGGCGACACCCGACATTCAGTTTCACTTCGCCGCGCTGTCGGCCGAAATGGCGGGCGCCAAGACCCATCCGTGGCCGGGCTGCACGTTTTCGGTGTGCCAGCTGCGGCCGACCTCGCGCGGCACCGTGATGATCAAGTCGCGCGAGCCGCTGGCCGCGCCCGCTCTCCAGCCTAACTACCTGTCGACGGAATTCGACTGCCGCACCATGACCGAAGCCGTCAAAGTTGCGCGCAGGCTCGCGCGCACCCGCGCCATGGCCGATCTGATCGGGGAAGAATACCGGCCCGGCGATGGCGCGCAAAGCGACGACGAGATACTCGAGTTCGTGCGCAACCATGGGGCGACGATTTTTCACCCCGTTGGCACCTGCAAGATGGGGACCGATCCGCTGGCGGTGGTCGACGCCCGGCTCAAGGTGCATGGCGTCGCGGGTTTGCGCGTGGTCGATGCTGCCATCATGCCCACGCTGGTGTCGGGCAATACTGCCGCGCCCGTCGTGATGATTGCCGAAAAAGCCGCCGCCATGATTCTGCAGGACGCGGCGCGCAATTGAGAATTGTCATGACGCGGGGATTGCACTAGCATGACCGCACCCAATTCGCAGCGCTCGAACGTTCCGAAAGAGGATCGCGGTCATGAGTGAAACCAATTCGCACGAACCGTTTGCGGCACCGGCTGCGGGCGCGACGAATGCAGATGGTTTTGTCGCGGCGGGCCGCACGGTCGACGTGGGACGCGGCTGGGCATGGATCGCGGACGCGTGGACGTTGTTTGCGCAGCGGCCCGTGCCGTGGATCATCGACGGCCTGATCTTTGCCTTCGTTGTCATAGTGCTGCCCTATACGCCACCCATACTCGGAGCAATCGCATCCGCAGTGCTGACCCCGGTATTTCTCGGCGGATTGATGCTCGGCGCGCAAGCGGTCGATCACGGCGGATCGCTCGCTTTCGGCCATTTATTCGCCGGATTTCAGAAACATGCCGGAACGCTGCTCGCCGTCGGCCTGGCATGGCTGGGGTGCCTGACATGCATTATTTTTGTCGCGGCATTCATCATGGGATTCGGGCTGCTCGCAACAATGGCCGCAGCAATGGCGGGTGCTGATCCGACGAGTGACGTGGCATCACTGATCGCGATCGTCATGGGTTCCATCATGACGATATTGCTCGGTCTCCTGGTCGCGCTGGCGCTGCTGGTGCCGGTCGCCATGCTGTTCTGGTTCGCACCGGCTTTGGTCGTAATGCACGACATGGGGGCCGGTGCGGCGCTGAAGGCCAGCTTTGTCGCCTGCCTGAAAAACTTCATGCCGTTTCTGCTCTATGGTCTGGTCATGCTGGTGCTGACGACGGTCGCGGCGATTCCGCTGATGCTGGGGTTCCTGGTCCTGGTCCCCGTCACCATCGCGTCGGTTTATACTGGTTACCGCGATATTTTTATTGCGCGATAGTTTTCCCGGCCCGCACGGACCGTTTGCCGTTGGCATAAACCGGAGAAGCCCATGGGCTGCTGCCATCATTATTTTGCGCAAACTGCCGACGGCGACAGTGCGTTCACCATCGACGCGTCGCGGCTGACGTTCGGCGCCGGCTGCCTGAAGGAAGCCGGCGACCAGGCGAAGGCGCTCGGCATGCGCAAAGTCGGCATTTATACCGATCAGGGCGTGCGCAAGCTGCCGCCGCTGGAAGTGGTGACTGCGTCGCTCAAAGCCGCCGGCATCGACTATGCGATTTACGACGAAGTGCGGGTCGAGCCCACCGATGAGTCCTTCAAGGCCGCGACGCGATTCGCCGTCGACGGCGGTTTCGACGGGTTCTTGTCCGTCGGCGGGGGTTCGGTGATCGACACGTGCAAGGCGGCCAATCTGTATTCGACGTATCCCGCCGACTTGCTGACTTACGTGAATGCGCCGATTGGCGACGGCAAACCCGTACCCGGGCCGCTGAAGCCGCATATCGCGTGCCCGACGACTTCGGGCACGGGTTCGGAAGCCACCGGGATCGCGATTTTCGATCTGCTTGCGATGAAAGCGAAAACCGGCATTCAATCGCGCCTGTTGAAACCCACGACGGGGCTGATCGATCCGGAAGTCACGCGCACGCTGCCGTCCACGATCGTCGCATCGACCGGGTTCGATGCGATGTCGCACGCGCTCGAAACGCTGACCGATGTATCGTATGCACGCCGTGCGCGCCCGCCGCAGCCGAGCCAGCGGCCGCCCTCGCAGGGCGCCAATCCGTTCAGCGACATGGTCGCGTTCGAAGCCCTGGGACTCGTCGGCAGGTATCTCGTGCGCGCGGTCAACGACGCTTCCGACAGCGAAGCGCGCGCCGAAATGATGTACGCCGCCACGCTGGCCGGTATCGCGTTCGGCAACGCCGGCTGCCACTTGCCGCACGGCATGTCGTATGCGGTGTCGGGGCTGGTGCGCGAATACCGCGCGCCGCACTATCCGCAGCACGAGCCGTTTGTGCCGCACGGCATGTCGGTGGTGCTCA
>JAYWDM010000428.1:0-11362 GCA_043779885.1 Betaproteobacteria bacterium
ATACCCGAGTTGATCTCCGGTTGTCCCATGGTCACCTTGTCGTGCCCGATGCGGTAATCCGTCAGCAGCGCCACCTGAAACGCCGAGCCCGCGGCCAACCCGTTCAGCGCGCAAACGATGGGGATGTCGAGCGTGCGCACGCCTTCATACAGTATCCGCCACTCCTCTACCCACAACTTCGAGCGCGCGGGGTCGAACTTGCGCGCTTCATCGAGATCCTGCCCCGCGCAGAAAGCATCCCTGCCCGTGCCCGTCAGCACCACAGCGCCTACGCGCGGGGATTTTTTCGCGGCAGTCAGCGCTTTGAGCAACTCGTTGCGCATCGGCATATGCCACGCGTTCATGACCTGGGGCCGGTTGAGCGTAATCACTTCGACCGACCCGATTCGATTGATCTTGATGAACTTGTACAAAATGCCCCCCGTCGTCGTCCGTGGAAAAATCCCGCGTCGGCGAATTAATTTGCCAGCCAGTGAACCAGTGATCTCGTAACGCTGTCAGCAAATGCAAACAGCGCAGACTATGCCGAAGCCGTGCGCGTTTGCCGGCAAGCGCAAACCACGCTTCTGCGGCCACTGATCACGCGCCGTCTACGGCGCGATGTAAGCGTAGCCCTTTGCCTGATAGGCCATCAGCGAGATCCACGCATTGCCCACCACCTTGACTTCCGGCAGGACGAATTCGGCCTTCGTTCCCTGTTGCCGGATCGCCACCGCGCACTGCTCGACGCTTTGCACGCCCGGGGCCTTGCTCATCTCGGCGAGTTTGGCGGCGATCTGTTTCGCCATCGCGCGATCCTCGGGCTTGATCTTCTCCACGTCGGTCTGCACGAGCACGGTTGCGGGTCCGCGAAAGGTCAGCACGAATTCCGGCTTGACGCCCTGCTTGATGAGCGACTGGCGCGTCTCGTCGATGATGTTGAGACGGCTCAACAGCGCCTTGCCATCGCCCTCTTTGATGTCGAATGCGACTTTGGCCGTTTGCAGTCCCGCGAGCACGGCCATATCGTTCGGCGCGTCCGCTCTGGCCAGCGATGGCAGAACCCCGGTGGCGCCCACCAGCCCCGCCGCAATAACCGCAATGATTTTTGACTTTATCCCGATTCGCATATCACCCTCCCCGTAAATTGCCATTGGAATTTTTACAGTCTACCTCACAACCCGACCGAATTGTAAGGCCACAGGTCATCAATCACCGCGCGTGCAATGGCGGCAACTTTTGCCTCCTGCACGCGGGCATGTGCGCCGGGCACAAGCCGCTCCTGCGCAGGCTGATGATGGCAATCATCTCCTGCCGTAATCGGCAACTCCTCGATGCTGAGTTTTTGATCCCGCGCCACCGTGACATTATGTTCCAGCCACGCGCGCTCCGGCGTTGCCCGCGCGGCAGCCGCGGCTTGACTTCGGTCTGACCATGGAATTTAATGGGCGCCAACCGAAAGTGTCAGGCGCGCTCAAGCGCCGCACCGTCAGCAGCTTTCCATTCTGTCCGCACCGGAGATCAATCAAAATGAGCAGTGAAACTTACGAGAAACTTGCTTTATACATAGACGGCGCGTTCATCGCGGCCGATGGCCGGAAAACCGAGTCCGTGATCAATCCGGCAACCGGCGAAGTGCTCGGCCAGTTGCCGCACGCGAATCGCGAAGATCTGGATCGTGCGCTTGCCGCCGCTCACCGCGCGTTCGAGACCTGGAAGAAAACGTCACCGCTTGAGCGCTCGGGCATACTGCGCAAAGTGGCCGCGCTGGCGCGCGAGCGTGCCGCGGCGATCGCCCGCAATATTACGCTCGACCAGGGCAAGCCGCTGGCCGAAGCAGTCGGCGAAGTGCAGGTTTGCGCGGAGCATGCGGACTGGCATGCCGAGGAGTGCCGGCGCATTTACGGGCGCGTCATTCCGCCGCGCCGGCACGATGTGCGGCAATTCGTCATTCGCGAGCCGGTTGGCGTGTGCGCCGCGTTCACGCCGTGGAATTTTCCGTTCAACCAGGCCATACGCAAAATGGTCGCCGCGCTCGGCAGCGGCTGCACGCTGATACTCAAGGGACCGGAAACGTCGCCGAGTGCCGTCGTCGCGCTCGCGCGGCTGTTTCACGACGCAGGCTTGCCCGCAGGCTGTCTTAACCTTGTCTGGGGCGTGCCCGCCGAGATCTCCGAATACCTCATCACGTCGCCCATAGTGCGCAAGGTGTCGTTCACCGGCTCGATTCCCGTAGGCAAGCAACTTGCGGCTCTGGCAGGCGCGCATATGAAGCGCGGCACGTGGGAATTGGGCGGTCATTCACCCGCCATCGTGTTCGATGACGCCAACGTGGATGAGGCGGCGACTCTGCTCGCGAAGCTCAAAACCCGTAACGCGGGGCAGGTATGCGTTTCCCCTTCCCGGTTTTTTGTACAGGACAGGATCTACGATCGGTTCGCGGAGCGGTTTACGAGCACCATGGCTTCAGTCAAGGTGGGCGCGGGACTCGATGCTGGCACGCAGATGGGCCCGCTCGCGCATGCGCGGCGCATCGCTGCCATGGAAATATTCATGCAGGATGCGCAAGCGCATGGCGGCGAGATCACCACCGGAGGAACCCGATTACCGGGCAACGGTTTTTTCTTCGCGCCGACCGTGGTGACGGGTCTGCCGGACCACGCGAAGCTGATGACTGATGAGCCTTTCGGCCCCATCGCACCGCTCGTGCGCTTCACCGAGCCCGCGGATGCGATCCGGCGCGCAAACAGCCTCGCCTACGGGCTTTCATCCTATGTGTTTACCGAGTCGCTCAAACGCGCGACCTATGCGGCGAATGCGCTCGAAGCCGGCATGGTAAACATCAACCACTTCGGCAGCGCCCTTGCGGAGACGCCGTTCGGAGGCGTGAAGGAAAGCGGCATCGGAAGCGAAGGCGGAACCGAGACTTTCGACGGCTACCTCGTCACCAAGTTTGTAACCCAGTGTTAGGTGATTGAAATGGACTGCCGGGTCGCGCAATGGCGGGGACATAACAGGAGTTGAACACATGAATTTCGCGATCGAAGACTCACCCGGTCAAAGCGCGTTCCGCGCCGACGTGCGCGAGTTTCTCGCGCGCAACGTTCCCGCGGATCTCGAGCACGCAGTGGACCCTTGCGACATGTCGTACGCGCAATATCAACTGCGGCGCGATCTGGGCCGCCGCCTGGGGGCGCGGGGATGGCTCTATCCATCGATGCCGAAAGAATACGGCGGCGGCGATCTTTCCGCCGACAATGTAGCCATCCTTTACGATGAACTGTCGCGCATCGGATTGGCATTACCGCCCTATTACGACGCCGGCGGGCGCATGTCCGCGCCGACGATACTGGTGTGGGGCACGCCCGAACACAAGCAGCGCTTCCTGCCGCCAATCTGCCGCGGCGAGGTCCGCACCTGGCAACTCTTGACCGAGCCGGGCGCGGGCTCCGATCTGGCCGGCATCAAGATGACCGCAATCCGCGATGGTGATGCCTACGTCGTGAACGGGCAGAAGGTTTTCGTCGGCAGTTCGCACGGCGCGGATTACTCGTGGACGATAGTGGTCACTGATCCGAAGGGCGAGCGCCACCAGAACCTTTCGTGGCTGATGATCCCGATGCATCTGGCGGGAATCACGGTCACGCCGATGGATCTGCTGGCTACCGGCGGCGAGGGAGGAAGCGGCTCCGGCGTCAAGAACACCGTGTTCTTCGACAATGTGCGCGTTCCCGCGGATCACCTGGTCGGCGGCGAGAACAATGGCTGGAAGGTGGCGACGACGCACCTGGAAGTCGAGCATGGCGGCATGGGGCGACTCGCCGACCGCCGAGTGATTTACGAATTCATCAATCTTTGCCGCGAGCGGCACGACGGTTACGCCATCGCTGACGACCCGGCCGCCCGCGCGGAACTGGCCGAGCTCTACATCGAAGCGGAAATCACGCGGCTGTTCGCGCTGCGCAACCACTGGCTTGCGCATACCGGCCAGCCACGCTCGTACGAAGGCGCGCAATACAGTCTGCGGCGCAAACTGTCGGGCCTCGATATCGCGGAGAAAATGCTGCGCATCGCGGGACCGTGCGTGCTGACCAAAGACCAGCGCTGGGGACCGCTCAGGGGGGCCGTCGAATATTTCCAGCGCGACGCCATCACGGCGCTGCATCCCGGCGCCACCACCGACATCCAGCGCGTCGTCATGGCGCGGCGCATCGGCATCGGCGGGCGCGAGCGCGAAAAAGCAGGCGCGCTGCGCTAGCGCCGGGAGACGAGCATGGACCTTGCGTTAACCGATACCCAGCAACTCATTCAGGATTCGGCGCGCGACTTTTTGCGCGGGGCGTGCGGCCGCGACGCGCTGCTCAAGCTCGACCGCGAGCCCGCCGCCATGATGGCCGTGCTTTGGCCGCAGATGTCGGAACTCGGGTGGCCCGGCATGGCGATTCCCGAACAGTACGGCGGCACCGGCAACGCCATGACCGACGTGGCCGTGTTGTTCGAAGAACTCGGCACGGGTCCCGTGCCCGGCCCGCTGTTTTCGTCCGCGGTTTTGTGCGCGAAAATCCTGCTTGAGTCCGCCGGCGCAAGTACGCAGAGGGCCTGGCTGCCGCGGATTGCGAGCGGAGAACGCATCTTCGCGCTGGCCCTGACCGAGGCGCAGTACGGCTGGTCGGCGGACAGCATCCGCCTCACCGCCAAAAGTGAGGGTACGAATTTCGTGTTGACCGGCGCCAAAGTGTTCGTCCACGACGCCGCCTACGCGACCGACCTCCTGGTCGTGGCGCGCATCGAGGGCACGGCCGGCATCAGCCTGCTGCGTGTCGATGCGACGGCGCCGGGCGTCGCCATTCGCCCACTCGAAGGATTCCTGACCGGCCTGAGCGAGGTGACCTTCACCAATGTGCGGGTCAGCGGTGACGATCTGATCGGTGCGGCCGGATCCGCCTGGGATGCGCTGGAGCGGGCGACGCTGGCGGCGATTCCCGTGCTATGCGCCTACAAGGTGGGGGGATGCAGGAACGTGTTCGACATGTCCACGAGCTATGCGCGTGAGCGCACGCAGTTCGGGCAGGTCATCGGGCGCTTTCAGCGCGTGCAGGATCACGTGATCCATATCGTCAACCATCTCGACGCCGCGCGCTGGACGACCTACGAGGCGCTGTGGAAACTTGACAGCGGCGTGGACGCGGCGGCGAGCATTCACGTCGCCAAGTCGGTGGCCTCGGAAAGTTACCTGCGTGCGTGCGACTTTGCGCACGAAGTACATGCCGGGATCGGCGTCATGCGCGAGTACGGGCTGACGCTGCACACCCGGATGTCGCGCTCGCTCTATCACTGCCTGGGTGCGCCGGCGCAGCATCGCCAGCGCCTCGAGCGCGTGCTCGGTTTGGTGCCGGTGTGAGAGGCTGCGATATTGGTCTACAACGCAGGACACACCCACGCGGTATAACTCCCTCGCCCCGCTTGCGGGGCGAGGGTTGGGGTGAGGCGCAGCGCGATTCCCCTACCCTCACCCCAGCCCTCTCCCGCCCAAGGGCAGGAGAAGGGGCGTCCTCACGTACCGGTAAAGACGGGCTCCCGGCGATCGAAACCGGCTTTCACGCCTTCCTTGAAATCGTTCGTCTCGCGCAGGATCGACTGCTGGAACATTTCGCGCTCGGTCGCCGCGCGAAACGCGGGAACGAGATCGAGGTTGAGCGTCTCGCGGGCGGCCTGCGCCCCCAGCGGGCTGGATTTCGCGAGTTCCGCCGCCATCTCCTGCGCGGCTTGGCGCACCTCACCCTGCGCCACGAGGCGGTCCGCCAGCCCCATCGCATAGGCTTCGTCGCCCGGAATGCGCTTCCCCGTCAGGAACAGCCATTTGGCGCGCTGATGTCCAATCACTCGCGGCAGCGTGACCGTCATGCCGAAGCCCGGGTGATAACCGAGCGCGGTGAAATTCGCGGCCAGCCTCGCCTCCTTGCACGTCACGCGGAAATCCGCCACCAGCGCAAGCCCCAGCCCGGCGCCGATCGCGCTGCCGTGCACCGCCGCGACGATGGGCTTGCGGGTCTGCACCAGGCGCTGCGCCTCGTGATACAAATGCCGCGGGCGCGCGGCCTGCCGCTTGCCCGCCGCTTCGTCGTCGACGCGTTTCTTCAGGTTTGCGCCGGCGCAGAAATGCTTGCCCGCCGCGGCCAGCACGATGCTGCGGCATTGCATGTCGTCGTCGAGCGCCTCCAGCACCGACGCCAGGTTCGAGATGAGATCGACGTCGAGAAAATTATTCGGCGGTCGCCGCAGCTCGACAGTCGCGACATGGCGGTCGATGCTGACGCCGATTTCTTCGTTACCCATGGTTTTCTCCTCTATTGACAATTGCATAAGTGACTGACAAGTTCCACGCGCAGAATATTCCCCTCTCCCCCGGGGCGAGGGGCGGGGCGAGGGTGCGCTTGTCAGTTATTTTTCAAGTATTCAGTTATAGATTTTCATGCCGGCGGCCGGTATGACGTTGACCTGCTTTGCGATCTCGCCGCGCACTTTCACCAGCGGTGATTTTCCGCCCTCGGCACGCACCCCGACAGGCTTCCTGAGCACCGCTATCCTACCCGTTCATTGAATGCAGTGTTCTTGCATTATAGTATCGGAGCACAGGGCGGCGCAGCAGGTGCTGGCGGCCAAATCGAAGCTGAATCGAGGAGACGGCATGAAACAAATCGCTCTGTTCGTGGTTGTGCTCGCGTTCGCCGGTGCGGCGATCGCACAGCAGAACCCTTCGACGGCCTCAGGGCAAGCCTATCCGATTCGGCCGCTGCGGTTGGTAATTCCGTGGCCGCCCGGACAGGCGACCGACCTTGTCGGGCGGGTGCTTGCGCAGAAACTGTCGGATCTGTTCGGCCAGCAGGTCGTGGCGGACAACCGCGCGGGCGCCGGCGGCATGATAGGCACCGACGTCGTCGCCAAAGCCGCACCCGACGGTTACACCATTCTTGCCGCGTCGAGCGGGCCGGTCACCGTCAATCCGCTGCTGCAAAAATCACCCTACGACGTCGAGCGGGATCTTGCGCCGGTGGCCAGCATAGGCCTGTCTCCGTACCTGCTGGTGACCAACTCTCAGTTCCCGGCGGCGAACGCGCGGGAATTCCTCGCACTGGTGAAGGCGAACCCCGGCAAATACAGTTTTGCATCCTCGGGCACCGGCGCAACGGCGCACCTGATCGCCGAGTGGTTCAATAGCCTGGCCGGTTTGCAGGTGACGCACGTGCCGTACAAAGGCAGTTCGCCCGCGCTCACTGACGTCATCAGCGGCCAGATTGCCTATGCGATCGAGACGGCGGCGGCGACCATGCCGCACGTCAGGTCGGGGCGCCTCAAGGCCTTCGGCGTCTCGCTCGCCAAGGGCAGTGCGCTCGCGCCAGGCATCGAACCCCTCGCCACGTCCGCCAACCTGCCGGGCTTCGATGTCGGAGCATGGCTCGGCGTGATGGTGCCCGCCGGCACGCCGAAGCCGATCGTGAAGCGGATCGCCGCCGCGGTGGAGGCCGCCATGCTGTCGGCGGACGTTCGTGAACGCATCGCCGGCATCAGCGTTGAAGTCGATTACCGCCGCACGGAGGAATTCACGCGCTACCTGAAGGAACAGCGGGCGCGGTTCGCCGACATCATCAAGAAGGGCAACATCAGGATCGAGTGAACACGCGCGCCCGCTTGACAAGAAATATTGCCTCTGCCCGCTTGCGAAGTGAGGGCTAGGGTGAGGGAACAACCAGATTGCGCACGTTGGCGAGGTCCTCGATCGCGTTCAGGCGCTCGTACAAAGACGCCGCATCCAGGTCGCCGGCGCCCGCGGCACAGTCAAGGAATTTGCTTTGCAGTTCCGCGGCGTCGAGCGGCAACCCGGCATTGCCCCGCGCGAAGCGGATGTCGCCCGAATCGAGCCGGCGACCGTCATCGAGCTCAATCGCGACGCGATCGGTGAGCGCGAATACCGGCTCGATCGGGCAGTGCGTTGCGGTGGTCGAGGTCCGCACCCGGGACATCAGTTCGCGCACGCGGGGCTGCATGACGAACTCGTCGGTCAGCTCCCGCAGTCCGACCTTGCGCGCCACCAGCGCGGATGCAACGGCAAACTCGAGGCTGAACTTGGCCTCCAGCCCCGTGACCGGCGCGTGGTTGCGCAGCATGGAAGCCTGGGCGACGCCCACGCTCGCATGCACCTGCTTTACCGCGTCCGGTTTCACGTCGTTCGCCGCCACCAGGTCGAGAACGCCGTCGATCACGCGGTGAGCTGCGTAGCACATCGGGTAACGCTTGATCGACAAACCCGCTTCAAGGATGCGCAGTTGCCGTCCGAGCGCAGGCGCCGGACGCACGCGATCCGCGCGTCCTTGCGGGGAGAGCGCGGCAAGGTAGCCCGCGTGGTGCTCGATCGCGTCGGGCGCGGCGGTCAGGCCGCCGGCAGTGAGGCGGACTGCCTCGATCGCGCATGCGGCGGCGCGTCCGGCGTGGAACGGTTTGGTCATGGTGCCGAAGTTTGCTACCAGGCCGCTCGCCATGCTTGCCGCGAGCGCCAGCGCATTGCGGCACTTGCCGGGCGGCAGACGGTGCAGATGCGCGAGTGCCGCGGCGGCACCGACCGTGCCGAGCACTGCCGTGGGGTGCCAGCCCTTCAAGTGGTATGCGTCCGGTTCGCGCGCTAACAACTCCGCCCAAACCTCGTAGCCCACCAGATAGGCCCGCAGCGCATCTGCCCCCGAGACGCCCAGATGCTGGCCTTCCGCGAGCACCGCCGGAACGAGGACAGCGCTCGGATGCCCCCCGAGCGCGACGTCGTCATAGTCCAGCGCATGGGCCGCCGTCGCGTTGATCAGTGCGGCATCGGCGCTCGACGCCATGTCGCCGTCAAGGAAGATATGCGCCTCGCGCACGCCCGCCTGCCGCGCCGCGACGAATTCGCGCACGATACGCACGACCGGCTCATTGCGCCCCGCGATCATCGTCGCGATGGTATCGATGAAGCCGGTCTTGACGATCCGCGCGGCCTCCGCGGGTATGGCGTCGAATCCGGGATTCGCGATGAACCGCGCCAGCGATTCAGTCAAGCCGGTCATCGACTCCGCCTGCTGCACGGGCTCGCGCGGCATCAGTAAGACCGCGGCATGCCGAGGATGTGCTGGCCGATGTAGGCCAGCACCAGGTTGGTCGAAATCGGCGCGATCTGCGACAGCCGGGCTTCGCGCCATCTGCGTTCGACATCGTACTCGCGCGCCAGACCAAAACCGCCGTGGGTCTGCATACAGGCTTCCGCTGCGTGCCAGGCCGCTTCGGAGGCCAGCATTTTCGCCATGTTCGCGTCGTCTCCGCACGGCAGTCCCGCCGCGAACAGCGCCGCCGCCTTGCGCAGCAGCAGGTCGGCCGCTTCGGTCTCGGCGTGCGCGCGCGCGATCGGAAACTGAATGCCCTGGTTCTGGCCGATCGGCCGGTCGAACACGATGCGCTGGTTCGCGTACGCCACGGCCGTCTTCGTGAACCAGCGCGCGTTGCCGATCGATTCCGACGACACCAGTATGCGTTCTGCATTCATGCCGTCGAGAATATACCTGAAGCCCCTGCCTTCCTCGCCGATCAGGTTTTCCGCCGGCACCCGCGCGCCATCGAAGAACACTTCGGTGGCGTTGTGGTTGACCATCGCCTTCAGCGGCCTGATTTCCATGCCCTTGCCGCGGCAGGCGCCGATATCGAGCAGGAACACCGACAGGCCCTCGGTCTTCTTCTTGACCTCGCCTAGCGGCGTGGTGCGCGCAAGCAGCAGCATGAGATCCGAATACAAGGCGCGCGACGTCCATACTTTCTGGCCGTGAATCACGTAATGGTCGCCGTCGCGCACAGCGCGGGTCTTGAGTTTGGTGGTATCGGTGCCAGTCGTCGGCTCTGTCACGCCGAACGCCTGCAACCGCAACTCCCCGCTCGCGATACGCGGCAGGTAGCGGGCCTTCTGCTCCGGGTTGCCGTGCCGCAGCAGGGTACCCATGATGTACATCTGCGCATGACAGGCGCCCGCGTTGCAGCCGGCAGCGTGGATTTCTTCGAGTATCACCGCCGCAGCGCGCAGCGGCAGCCCCGTCCCGCCGTACTCCTCGGGAATCAGCGCAGAGAGATAGCCCGCCTCGGTCAGCGCTTTGACGAATTCGGTGGGATACCCCTCGCGCGCCTCCAGATCACGCCAGTACGCGCCGGGGTAACCCGTGCAGATCCGGCGCACGCCGGCGCGTATCTCCGGAAAATCCTCGCCCAGCGGAACCCGGACGTCCTCCAGCTTGACTTCGGCACTCATTCCGGCTTCCCCCTGCTCAATTAATTCGTCGCGAAGAATCGCGCGGCGCCCTTACGCTGCCCGCTGCTCGCCGGCACTCACGTAGTTGCGCGGCAAGCCCGCGCGCGCCACGGCGCCGTGCATCTCGATATCCGGCAGCGCCGCGCGAACAATAGTCCTGACCTGCAGCAGCTTCGACAGATCGACCCCGGTGCGCAGCCCCATCGAATCGAGCATGAAGCACAAATCATCCATGACGATGTTGCCGGACGCTCCCGGCGCGAACGGACAGCCGCCCAATCCGGCCAGCGAAGCGTCGAAGCGGCGCACGCCGCACTCCACGGCGGCGCTGACGTTCGCAAGCCCGGTGCCCCGCGTGTCATGGAAGTGCGCCGCGACGGGCAACGCGCCGAGTTCCGCCATCACCGCTTTGAAAACGGTGCGCACCTGCACCGGATCCGCATATCCCACGGTGTCGGCCACCACGATCTCGTCTGCACCGGCTTCGGCGAGTTGCACCGCGTACCTGACGACGTCCGCGACCGGCACACGTCCCTCATAGGAGCAGCCAAGCGCGGTGGAAAGCCCGCCCACCACTGCCGGGCGCGCTGCGGCGGGAAGCGCGCGCGCCATCTCGACGATCTTTTTGAAATCGGCAACCGATTCCTCGCGCTCGCGGCGTACGTTCTTCAGGTTGTGGGTGCGGCTCACCGACATAACGAAGTTGAGTTTGTGCGCGCCGAGCGCGAACCCGCGCTCGGCGCCGCGCGAATTCGGAATCAACGCCGCGACCGTGAGGCCGGCGACGGCAAGCGCGCGGCGGGTGACCTCTTCGGCATCGACAAACTGCGGAATCAGTTTGGGCGGTACGTAGGACGTCACTTCAATTTCACCAACGCCCGCCGCGGCTTCCGCCTCGATCCACGCGATCTTGCTGTCCGTCGGCATGAACGCGGGATGTATCTGCAAACCGTCGCGCAGCCCCACTTCACGCACGATCACGTCAATTGATTGCATGTTTTCCTCCTGCTGAATATTTCAAACCTCGTAGCCGCAACTGTTCCGCTCGAAAATTCTCCCACACGTATC
>JAYWDM010000429.1:0-4069 GCA_043779885.1 Betaproteobacteria bacterium
GTATATAACAAGATCGACATGAATGGCATCGCGCCGCGAATCGAACGCGACGAATATGGTAAAATTTGCCGCATCTGGATAAGCGCCAAAACCGGAGCAGGACTCGAGTTGACGCGATCGGCGCTGCAGGAATGCGCCGAGGCGGCGACTCGAAAGCCGGTTGCGCGTCCCGCCGCAGCATGACACGGACAAAATCTAACATGGTTACTTCCTGGCAGTCCTTACGCAGCATGGCCGGCGGTCGCATGCGCCGGTTGCTTGGCGCATTAATGTCGCTGAATGATCCGCAATGGGGAAAAGGCGGCGGAGGCGGCAAAAATCAGGGGCCCCCCGACCTCGACGAACTGATGCGCAATTTCAATCAGAAGATCACTTCGCTGTTCGGCCGCAAGGGCGGCAACGGCGGCAACGGCAGTTCGCCGCGTGGGCCGGGTTTCGCGCAATTTGGCGGCGGCGCCGGCGTGCTCGCGGGACTCATCCTGGCGGTGTGGCTCGCGAGCGGATTTTATATCGTCGATGCGAGTCAGCGCGGCATGGTGCTGCGCTTCGGCAAATTCGTCGAAGAAACCCAGCCCGGCCCGCGCTGGCACCTGCCGTATCCCATCGAGACTGCCGAAATCGTCAATGTGTCGCAAGTGCGTACCATCGAAATCGGCTCCCGCAACGGCGGCAAGAGCAAGGTGCCGAAAGAATCGCTGATGCTCACCGATGACGCCAACATCATCGACATCCAGTTCGCCGTGCAATACATCGTGAAGGATCCCAAGGATTACCTGTTCCAGAACCGTGCCCCGGACGAAAGCGTGCTGCAGGTGGCGGAAACGGCGATCCGTGAAATCGTCGGCAAGCACACGATGGACCTGGTGTTGTACGAAGGCCGCGCGCAGGTGACGGACGAAGCGCAGAAGCTGATGCAGGAAATTCTGGACCGCTATCAGACGGGCATCAGCATCAGCAAAGTCACGATGCAGAATGCGCAGCCCCCCGAGCAGGTGCAGGCCGCGTTCGACGACGCGGTGAAAGCCGGACAGGATCGTGAACGCCTGAAAAACGAGGGGCAGGCGTACGCCAAGGACGTGGTGCCCAAGGCCGAGGGCGCCGCCTCCCGATTGAAGGCGGAGGCCGACGGCTACAAGCAGCGGGTGATCGAGCGCGCCGAGGGCGACGCGAGCCGGTTCCGCCAGGTCGTGGCGGAATACAACAAGGCGCCCGTGGTCACGCGCAATCGCCTGTATATCGACGCGATGCAGGAAATCATGAGCAATACCAGCAAGGTGCTGATTGATCAGAAAAGCGGCAGCAATCTGCTCTATCTCCCTCTCGACAAGCTCATGCAGATTACCGGTGCGGGCGCGCCGGCAGACGCCACGATCAAACCCGCCGACCCGGGCCCCGGTTCCGAACCGCTGCCGTCGGCATCGCGCTCGCGCGATGCACTGCGCAGCCGTGAACGGGAGCCACGCTGATGAAACAGAATGTGGGCATGGTTTTGATCGCGACCGTCATCGTGCTGGTCGTTCTGTCGATGTCGCTGTTTGTGGTTGACGTGCGACAGAAGGCGATCGTGTTCCGCTTTGGCGAGGTCGTGCAGGTAATCAATTCGCCGGGGCTGTTTTTCAAGGTGCCGCTGGTGGACAACGTGCGCAACTTCGACGGCCGCCTGTTGACGATCGAGGGTGCCGAACCCGAACGCTTTCTGACGAACGAGAAGAAAAACGTGCTGGTCGATCTCTTCGTCAAATGGCAGATTTCGGACGTGAAACTGTATTACATCAGCGTCAACGGCGACGAGACGCGCGCGCAGATCCGCCTCCTGCAGACCATCAACGACGGATTGCGCGCGGAGTTCGGCAGCCGTTCCGTGCACGACGTCGTATCCGGCGAACGCAATACCATCATGGAAGACATGCGCGCGAAAGCCAATATTGACGCGGTGAAGATCGGCGTCGAGGTGCGCGACGTGCGCTTGAAGCGCGTTGACCTGCCGCAGGAAGTGAGCGAATCGGTGTATGGCCGCATGCGGGCCGAACGCACCCAGTTCGCCAACAAGCTGCGTTCGACGGGTTCGGCTGATTCCGAGACGATACGCGCGGAGGCGGACAAGCAGCGTGAAGTGATACTGGCGCAAGCCTATCGTTACGCGCAAAACACCAAGGGCGAGGGCGACGCCAAAGCGAGCGCGATTTACGCGCGCGCCTATGAACAGAACGCCGAGTTTTACGCGTTCTACCGCAGTCTAGACGCTTACACGAAGAGCTTCAAGAGCAAGAGCGATGTCCTGGTGCTCGAGCCGAATTCGGAGTTCTTCAAATACCTCAAGAACAGCAAACCCTCGAAGTAGCGGCGGGAAGGCCCGGGCGTGGGTAAATATCTGCTGACGGCGCTCGCTCTGATGCTGATCATAGAAGGCGTGCTGCCGTTCCTCGCGCCCGGCCTGTGGCGTGAAACCTTCCGCCGGCTGACCGAAATGTCCGACGGTCAGGTGCGTTTTATCGGCCTCACTTCGATGCTTGCCGGCTTGCTGCTGCTGCTGTTCGCGTCGCGCTAGCCGCGCGCTGCGGATGATTCCGGGTCACCGGCGCCCCTGGTATTTCCTGTAGTCCGCAGCCACCCGCGGACGGGCGGGCTCAAGCGGGCTGCCGTTGGGATTTTCGTGCATACACGTGTATGCTTTGCCGTTGTTTTTTGTAACGCTTTGACGAACCATGCGTAAATGGCTGTTGCCTGAATATATCGAGGACATCCTCCCGGAGCCGGCACGGCGTATCGAAGCGCTGCGGCGGGCGATGCTTGATCTATTCGCGTTGCACGGCTACCAATTGGTACTGCCGCCGCTGCTCGAGTACGTAGAGTCGTTGCTGACCGGCACCGGACACGATCTAGACTTGAGGACGTTCAAGCTCGTCGATCAGTTGTCGGGACGCATGCTGGGCGTGCGCGCCGACATTACGCCGCAAGTGGCGCGCATCGATGCACATCTCATGAACCGCAGCGGCGTCAACCGGCTATGCTACGCGGGCAGCGTATTGCACACGCTGCCTGCGGGGCTTCACCGGACCCGCGAACCATTGCAGATCGGCGCGGAGGTCTACGGGCATGCGGGCATCGAGAGCGATCTCGAAGTGCAGCGTTTAATGCTCGACGCACTGCGGCTCGCGGGCATCCGTCATTTGCAGCTGGACATCGGACACGTTGCGGTATTCCGCACGCTGGTGGACAAAGCCGGAGTCGACGCTGATTTGACGGCCGAGCTCTTTCGCGCCGTGCAGGCAAAAGACGTCCCGACGCTGGCGAGACTGGTGCGCAAGCTTGATCGCAAGGTCGGTGCGGCGTTGCAGGCGTTGCCCGAACTTGCCGGCGGCATCGAAGTGCTGGCGCGCGCGCGGCGGGTACTGCCGGATTACAGTGAGATCAGGCAGGCACTTGCCCAGTTGCGCGTGATCGCAGGGTCGATCCACGACGCCGGGACGGAAATCTGTTTCGATCTTGGCGAGTTGCGCGGGTTGCATTATCACAGCGGCGTGGTGTTTGCCGTGTACGCCGGCGGCTGGTCGAATGCGCTGGCGCTTGGCGGCCGTTATGACGAGGTAGGCAGGGCATTCGGCAGGGCGCGCCCGGCGACCGGCTTCAGCATGGATTTACGCGAGATCGTGGCGGTTACGCCAGTCGTGGAAATGGGCGATGCCGTAATCGCGCCTTATCTGCCGCAGGATGCCGCATTGCAGCGGCGCATCGCCGTACTGCGCAAAGCCGGTGAGGTCGTGATCGTCGATTTGCCGGGGCATGCCAAGGCGCGCGGGGAGCTCGGCGGCAACCGCAAGCTCGCATTGCGCAATGGCAAGTGGAAAATCGAGAAACTGCCGCCCGCTGCGGGTCGGTAGCGTTGCGTCTGACAGATCCTGGGTAGAGAGAGCAATGGCAAAAAACGTGGTAGTAATCGGCAGCCAGTGGGGTGACGAGGGCAAGGGCAAAATCGTTGATTGGCTGACCGATCATGCGCAGGGCGTGGTGCGCTTTCAGGGCGGCCACAACGCCGGCCACACGCTCGTGATCGGCGGCCGGAAAACCA
>JAYWDM010000430.1:0-4066 GCA_043779885.1 Betaproteobacteria bacterium
CCTCGGCTATCACACCTACCCCCCATCCCAACCTTCCCCCGCAAGGGGGGAAGGGGCTGTGGAGTGGAGATGTGTAGATACCTATGCCTTCAAGGGGAGGACCGAGGTGGGGATGGGTCGAAATTTCCGCGCCATTTGACCCCATCCCCCTCCTAACCTCCCCCTTGAAGGGGGAGGAATTCCGCCCGCATTGCGCAGCCGTTATAAGTGCCGCATACAGTGAAACACTACACTAGGAATGCAGCCGACGCATACCCTGACAAATGCACAAATGGCGTCGAAGTCATGCATGAGTGCCGCGGCAGACGTACATGACTTCGACCCCGTTTAATTTGCCGTTTATGTTGCGCCATTGATTTTATGACCGATGCCGAACTGCAAGCCTGGTGGCCCGCGCTCGGGACCGTCGCGGCGGAGTTGCGGCGCACCAGCCATTCCGCGGTCGCTGACCAGCTCGGCGACGCTGTCCGCGGGGGAGCTACCTCCGGTGAAATTCTTGCCGGCATAGGCGTCGTGCTGCGCGACCAGCGCGCGCTTCGTTCCGGGCTGAGCGATGACGCGGCGCGTGCCTGGGACGCCGACATGGCCGATGTGAATCGCGCGTATCCGGGTTCGCGACTCTCGCGTTGGTTTGCCCGTCTGACCAGCGGGTAAGACGCGCACGCACCGCCCGCACGACGTTACCGCGCCGCCGGGCAGGGTCACTTCAATTGCAATGGGGCAGGGTCGGAAGTGCGGTTATATAATCGGCGCTCCCTCCGCTCCGGCCGCGCCTCATGCCTGCACCGACTGTCGATATCCACGCCCATTTTTATCCCCACGCGCTGCTTGATTTGCTGGTCGAGCGCGGTTATTCCCGCGGCACGACCTATGCGAACGTGGCGCCGGACGCGCTCCTGCACGCCGGGGCACGCCGCTATGCGTTGCACGATGCGGCGTTCACCGATCTGGCTTTGCGCCTGCAGCGGATGGATGCGCAGCGCGTCGCCGTGCACGCATTGTCGCTGCCGCCACCCGACGTGTTCGCGCACGAGCCCGCCCTGCACGAGCGGCTGTGCCGCGCCTTCAACGATGCCGCCAGCGCCGCCCATCTGCGGCATCCGGCGCGCATGGTGGTGCTGGCCTCGTTGCCGGTGCATTCGCCGGCGGCTGCACTGGCAGAACTGGAACGGGCCCGCAGACTGCCGGGCGTGCGTGGTGTTTGTCTCGGCACCCGCTTTGTCGAGCGCGAGTTGTCCGACCCCGCATTTTTCCCCGTCTGGGAGCGGATTGCCGCCGTCCGCCTGCCGGTGTTCCTGCATTACGCACCGCTCATGGTGATCGGTACGCCTGAGCGCCTTAATGCGTACCACCTGGGCAACGTGATCGGCAACACGACCGAGACGGCTATCGCGGCGGCGCACCTCGTGTTCGGCGGCGTGCTCGACCGGCTGCCGGACCTGGAAGTGTGCCTGCCCCATGCGGGTGGCGTGCTGCCCATCCTCGCCGGGCGGCTTGATCGCGCCTACGCGGTTCGCGCCGAGTGCCGGCATCTGCCGCGGCCGCCCAGCGAGTATTTGCGGCGCTTTCGTTTTGATACCGTATGCCATTCCCCTGCCATCCTCGAATTTCTGGTCAGGATGGTAGGCGCGGACCGTGTTCTGCTCGGCAGCGACTATTGTTTTGACATGAACGAGGAGCAGCCCGTGACGGCCGTCGAGCGCGTGGGCACTCTCGCGGCAGGCGAGCGGGAGCGCATCCTCGGCGGCAACGCAGTGCAATTGCTCGGCTTGACTTGAAACCCGAGGCTCCGCCCGGCGTCATCGTCATGGCTTGATTCCTCTGCAGAACAGGTTTGTCGCCAGCGATATTCTGCGCCGACCCGTCGCACGCAACGCACACGATATCGGCCGTCGGCATCCTGATGCTAAGATGAAATTCGCCCTATCCCGGAATAATCGCATGTTTACAGGGAGCGTACATGAAACTCAAGGCCGGCTTCACAGCGACGTTGTTTCTGCTTGTCATACGCACGGCCGCGGCCGAGGTCGGCGAAGTCAGGCTCGCCACCGCGCACGGCATAGGGTATCTGCCGCTGATCGTGATGGAGCATCACCGATTATTGGAGAAGCACGCTAAAGCGGCGGGACTCGGCGAGGTCAAACTCACGCGCGCGACGATCGGACTCGGCACGGCCATACAGGACGCGCTGCTGTCGGGGAGCGTGCATTTCGCGGCGGGCGGCGTGCCGCCGTTCGTTACTTTGTGGTCGCGCACGATCGGCGGACTCGATGTCAAGGCGGTGGGCGCACTGTCATCGATGCCGCAATTCCTGAATACGCGCAATCCGAACGTGAAGTCGATACGCGATTTCACCGACAAGGACCGCATCGCACTGGCCGGCGTGAAATCGTCGATCCATGCCATCACCCTGCAGATGGCGGCGGAGCAGGCGTTTGGCGCGGGCAACCAGTTCAGGCTCGATGCGCTGACGGTGGCGTTTTCGCATCCCGACGGCATGGCGGCGCTGCTCTCGGGGCAGGAAATCACCGGTCATTTCACGTCACCGCCATTTCAGTACCAGGAACTGGACAAGCCGGGCGTCCGCACCGTCCTCAACTCGTACGACGTGCTGGGCGGACCGGCAACCTTTCTGATGGTGTGGACGTCGGGTAAGTTCGCCGAGGCGAACCCCAAAACTTATGCGGCGTTCGTCGCGGCGCTCGATGAAGCGATACAGTTCATCAATGGCAACAAACGCGGCGCGGTCGACGCTTATCTCGCCGTGACGAAGGAAAAATCAACCGTCGAGGACTTGCTGCGCATCGTCAACGATCCGCAGAACATCTATACGCTGACGCCGCAGAACACCATGAAATACGTCGAGTTCATGCACAAGATCGGCACCATCAAGGTCAAGCCGGCGTCGTGGAAGGAGATGTTTTTTCCCGGCGCGCATAATCTGCCGGGCAGTTGAGCGCTATTCGAGCTTGATGCCGCTGCCTTTGACGATTTTCGACCAGCGCGCGATATCGTTGCGGATATCGGCGGCGAATTGCTCGGGCGTGTTGCCGACGGCGTCACCGCCCAGCGTGGTCAGGAAACGCTCTTTCATGTCGGGCGTCGCGAGTATCTTCACGACTTCATCATGTATCCTGGCAACAATGGGCCTGGGCGTGCCGGCGGGCGCAAGCAGGCCGTACCAGGCGGAAACGTCGAACCCGGTGAGGCCGCCTTCGGCAAACGTGCCGACGTCGGGCAACGCGGCGTGACGCTTCGCGCTCGTGAGCGCTATGCCTTTCAGTTTGCCCGCCTTGATGTGCGCCTGTACCGTCGGGATGGCCGTCGCGAGCAGCGGAATCTGGCCCGCGAGCACATCGATGACGGCCTGACCGCCGCCCTTGTAGGCGATATGCGTGAATTGGGTGCCGGTACGCTGCTCGAACATCAGCATCGCCAGATGCGGCGTGCTTGCATGGCCCGACGATGAATAGTTGAGCCCGGGTTTGCTCTTCGCATAGGCAATCAGTTCCTTGGTGTTCGACGGCGGAAACGACGGATGCGCAACGAGGATGAGCGGGAGCGCCGCGACTTTGGTGACGGGCGCGAAATCCTTGAGGGGATCGAACGGCAGCTTCGCGTAGGCCGACGGATTGATCACCATGGTCGCATCAAACGCCATCAACAGCGTGTAGCCGTCCGGATTTGCCTTCGCGACCATGTCCGTGCCGATGTTGCCATTCGCCCCGGTGCGGTTGTCCACAATCACTTGCTGGCCGAAGTTGTCGCCGAGTTTCTGGCCGACGGCGCGCGCGAGCGCATCGGTTGAACCGCCCGCGGCAAACGGCACGATCAGGCGTATGGATTTGGCCGGGTAGGGTTGGGCCCAAGCACCGGCGGCGAATGTCATCATCGCAAAGCCGCAGCACGCGGCGAATGAGATGTTCAGGGCGGGGCGCATACGCTATCCTCATCCATGCCGCGCGTTCCACGTCGGGCGCGGTCGTTGGTTGGCAAGTATGGCACACGCGAACGTGAAATTTTTGAAAGGAACGCATATGGCAGCAACGGCAGGCGCGCTGCGCGC
>JAYWDM010000431.1:0-11286 GCA_043779885.1 Betaproteobacteria bacterium
CCGAAGGTCTCGATCCCCCTTGAGGGGAAAGTCCCTCGGGGGATTTCCCCCGAATCGCTCCCGATTCAAAATTTGAATACGTCCGGATAGCGGTCGAGCTGGCGCGAATATACCAGCCTGGACGCACGCACGACCGCAATCAGGTCGCGACGCGCCTCCTCGAAGTCATTGTTAATAATAACATATTCAAACTCGGCTGCGTGGCTCATTTCGTCGGCCGCGACCGCGAGCCGCCGCCGTATCACTTCGTCGCTGTCCTGGCCGCGCCGGCGCATGCGCCGTTCCAGCTCGGTGATCGAGGGCGGCAGGATGAATATGCCGACCGTGTCGGCAAACATCCGGCGCACCTGCTGCGCGCCCTGCCAGTCGATTTCGAGCACGATATCGCACCCGGCCGCGCGCTGCGTCCGAATCCAGGCCTGGGAAGTGGCATAGTGATTTCCGTGCACTTCGGCACTTTCCAGAAACTCGCCGCGCTCGAGCATGCCCATGAAACTCGCCTTGTCGACGAAGCGGTAGTCGCGGCCATCGACCTCGCCCGGGCGCGGAGCACGCGTGGTGTAGGACACCGACAGGTGGATATTCCTGTCCTCCTCCAGCAACTTGGCGGTGAGCGACGATTTCCCCGCGCCCGAAGGCGCGGAAACGATGAACAGGTTGCCGGTCATGATGAACAAATTCTTTACTCGATATTCTGTATCTGCTCGCGCATCTGCTCGATCAGGAGCTTCAAATCGAGCGCGACCTTGGTGACTTCCGTATCGACGGATTTGGAGCCGAGCGTATTGGCCTCGCGGTTGAGTTCCTGCATCATGAAATCGAGCCGCTTGCCGACCGCGCCGCCGGCGCCGAGAATGCGCCTGATTTCGCTGAAGTGCGTGGTGAGCCGCGACAATTCTTCGTCGACGTCGATGCGGTTGGCAAACAGCGTAATCTCCTGGCGGATGCGCTCGTCGTCGCTCACTGCCATCGCCTCATGCAGGCGGCTCGCCAGCTTTTCGCGAAACGCCGCCAGCACTTCAGGCATGCGCGGGGCAACGGTGGCGACCCGCTCTTCCATGGTGGCGACGCGCTCGAGCAGCACGGCCTTGAGTTTCTCGCCTTCGCGCGCGCGCGATGCCGTGAATTCGTCCAGTACCTGCTGCAATGCGTCGTTGCACGCGGCGCGCATTTCGTCGAGCGACACGGTTTCCGCACCCAGCATGCCGGGCCAGCGCAGGATGTCGGCGGCGGTAAGACCGGGCACGCTGGGCCACGCCAGGCGCAATTTTTCGGAGAGGGCGCGCAGTTGCTTCATGACCTCGGGATTAAGCTCGAACGATTTCTGCGCGGCGGGCAGCGCATTGAGCCCGACGCGGCATTCGACCTTGCCGCGCTGGATTTTTGCGACGATCAACTCGCGCAGCCCGGGCTCGAGCGCGCGCAGGTCCTCCGGCAGCCGGAACTGCAGATCGAGGTAACGATGATTGACCGAGCGCAGCTCGACGTTGAGCGCGGCGCTGGCGAGTTCACGCGTCGCACTGGCAAATCCGGTCATGCTGTAAATCATTTTTTCCCGTCGGCGGCGAATGTTGCAGGGTGAAGGGTAAAATACGCCGGTTATCAGGCCATGGCACTGCCGGCTTTCGAATCGTTCACACGCAGGAAAGATAGCACATTATGCGCCCCAGCAAGCGCCAGCCCGACGAGTTGCGCAATATCCGGATCACGCGGCGCTACACGCGCCATGCCGAAGGCGCCGTGCTGATCGAAGCCGGCGACACCAAAGTGCTGTGCACCGTCAGCGTTGAAGACAAAGTCCCGCCGTTTCTCAAAGGCAAGGGGCGCGGCTGGCTCACCGCCGAATACGGCATGCTGCCGCGCGCGACCAATACGCGGTCCGACCGCGAAGCGGCGCGCGGCAAACAATCGGGGCGCACGCAGGAAATCCAGCGCCTGATCGGCCGCGCGCTGCGCACAGTGGTCGATCTGAGCGCGCTCGGCGAGCGCACCCTGCAAATCGACTGCGACGTGCTGCAGGCCGACGGCGGCACGCGCACCGCAAGCATCACCGGCGCGTTCGTGGCGGTGCACGACGCGGTGAGCCATCTGCTGGAAAAACAGTTGCTCGCGGCATCACCCATACGCGATTTCGTCGCGGCGGTTTCGGTCGGCATGTACCAGGGCGCACCGGTGCTCGATCTCGATTACCCTGAAGACTCCGCTTGCGACACGGATATGAATGTCGTGATGACCGGCAGCGGCGGATTGATCGAAGTGCAGGGCACCGCGGAAGGCGCGCCGTTTTCGCGTGCCGAGATGAATGCGTTGCTCGATCTCGCGCAGAAGGGCATTGCGCAACTCGTCGCCGCGCAGAAAGCCGCGCTCGGACTTCGCGCGGGCGAGTGAAGGGCCAACAGTGAAGGGCGAAGGGCAGATTCGCAGGCTAGTCATCGCATCAAACAACGTCGGCAAGCTGACCGAGATCGGCGCCATCCTCGCGCCGCTGGATATCGAGATCGTCGCGCAGTCGACTCTTGGCATTGCTGAAGCGGAAGAACCGCATTGCACGTTCGTCGAGAACGCGCTGGCCAAGGCGCGGCATGCGAGCAAACACTCGGGGCTGCCGGCGCTCGCCGACGATTCGGGAATTTGCGTCGACGCGCTGGATGGCGCGCCGGGCGTGTATTCCGCGCGCTTTGCCGGTGAACCCCCGGCTGGCATCGCAGGCGGACGTGAAAGCCAGGATAGTCGCAACAATCAGAAGCTGCTCGATCTGCTCGCCACGGAAACCAACCGCCGGGCGCATTACTTTTGCGTAATCGTGCTTACGCGCCGCGCCGATGACCCTCAGCCCATCATTTGCGAGGCCGAATGGCACGGCGAGATAGCGAAAACTCCGCGCGGCAGCGGCGGATTCGGATACGACCCGCTGTTTCTGCTTCCGGAGTTGCGCCGCACCGGCGCGGAACTTGAACCCGCCGAGAAAAATCGCATCAGCCACCGGGCGCAAGCCTTGACGGCGCTTGCCGCCAGGCTCACAGGATCGAGGATCGAGGATCGAGGATCGAGGACGCCGCGCCGGCGTTAAGTCATGTCTGCTCCGCTTTTCGCTCAATCCCCGCGGTTCAAGGCGCCCGCTCGCTGCGGAGATTTTCGCAGCACCATGGTGCAATGAAGTCAGTCGATCAAGTGGCGGGGGGCGCACTGAATGCCGCGGGACCGGCGCCCGTCAGCGGTCGCATCCCCGCAAGCGGGGCCCCTGCTCCGCGCTTCCGGGCGCTCCCGCCGCTTTCCCTCTACATCCACATTCCGTGGTGCGTGCGCAAATGCCCGTACTGCGATTTCAATTCGCACGAGGCACGCGATCCGGTTCCCGAGCAGCGCTACGTCGATGCGCTGGTCGCGGACCTCGAAAGCGCGTTGCCGCTGATCTGGGGGCGCACGGTGTATACCGTGTTTTTCGGCGGCGGCACACCGAGTGTTTTTTCCGCCGCGGCGATCGAAGCGATCATCGCCGCGGTACGCGCGCGCGTGCCGCTGTCGACCGATGCCGAGATCACGCTGGAGGCAAATCCCGGCACGTTCGAGGCGGAAAAATTTCGCGCCTTCCGCGCGGCCGGCATCAACCGGCTGTCGATCGGCATCCAGAGTTTCAATCCGCGGCATCTCAAGGCGCTGGGCCGTATCCATGACGAAAAGGAGGCGCGGCGCGCCATCGATATCGCGCGCGCGAACTTCGATAACTTCAATCTCGACCTGATGTACGGGCTGCCCGCGCAAAGTCCGGAGGAGGCGCTCGCCGACATCGAATCCGCCCTGGCATTCGCACCTCCGCACCTGTCGGCCTACCACCTCACGCTGGAGCCGAACACGTACTTTCACCGCTACCCCCCGGCGTTGCCCGACGACGATGCCGCGGCGCAGATGCAGGAGGCAATCGAGGCGCTGCTCGCGGCAACGGGCTACCGCCATTACGAGACTTCGGCGTTTGCGCTGCCGGGCCGGCAGGCCAGGCACAATATGAACTACTGGACGTTCGCCGATTATCTCGGCATCGGCGCCGGCGCGCACTCCAAGATTTCATTTCCCGGGCGCATCGCGCGCCAGGCGCGCTACAAACAACCGAAGCAATACATGGAAAGCGCGACGGCCGGCAATGCGGTCCAGGAGCAGCACGACGTCGCCACCGGCGAGATCGGTTTCGAATTCATGATGAATGCGCTGCGGTTAAGCGGCGGGTTCCCGCTCGCGCTGTTCGAGGAACGCGCGGGCGTGCCGCTCACCGCAGTGTTGACGCAGCTTGGCGAGGCGGAAAAGCGCGGCTTGATCGAGCGCGACCACCAGCGCGTGACGCCGACCGCGCTCGGCCGGCGCTTTCTGAACGATCTCTTGCAGATTTTTCTGCCGGATTCGCCATCGACCGCGCCGCGAGCCGTCAACTTGCAGCGCCGCGCCGGCCTGTAGGGCGGAAAAGCGTGGCGCCTTCCGCCGAATGAATGCGCGATCGAAATAAACCAGCATCCGGCGGATTACGCTTCGCTTATTCGCCCTACGGTTCTGTGGTTCTGAATTACTTTTCCGCCGTTGCAGGATAGAATAACGCCATTCGCCGGTGACGTGAGGGTGGGTTTCTGCAGGGTTCCGGATCGTCGCTGATTTCAACATGGGGGTTGCATGAAATTCGTCAAGCAGGGATTAATTGCGCTGGTGGCCGCTTCCGGCATGCTATGCGTCGCCGCACAGGCGCAGGACTATCCCAACAAGTTAGTGAAGTTCATCGTCACTTATCCACCTGGCGGCAGCTCGGACGTGATGGCGCGTATCATCGGCCAGAAACTGACCGAATACTGGGGCCAGCTCGTGCTCGTCGAATCCAAGCCGGGCGCGGACGGATCCATCGGCATGGATTACGCGGCCAAGCAGCCCGCCGACGGCTACACGTTCCTGCTCGGCAATTTCGGGCCGGTCGTCGCCAAGCCGCTGCTGGCGAAAGTATCGTACGACTGGCAACGGGATTTTGCCCCGGTCTCGCGTATCACGAACTCCGCCAACATTCTGGTGGTGCCGGTGACCCTGCCCGTGAAGAACACGAAGGAGCTCGTGGCGCTCGCCAAGCGGCGGCCTGGCGAGCTTACGTATGCGACCAGCGGGCCCGGCAGCATGTCGCACTTCGCCGGCGAGATGTTCAAACGGCTGGCCGGTGTCGACATGATTACCGTGGCCTACAAGGGCAATGCGCTGTCGATCACCGATGTCATGGGCGGGCAGATCACCACCATGTTCTCGGATGCACTGCCCGCGATGCAGGCCATGCGAACCGGCAAGTTGCGCGCGCTTGCGGTCACGAGCGAGAAGCGCTGGCCGTTCACGCCCGAGTTGCCGACGCTCGCCGAGGAGGGCATCAAGGGTTTTGCCGCCGTCAACTGGTGGGGCATCCTGTTTCCGGCGGGCGTGCCGCGCACTATCATCGACAAGGTGAATGCGGATCTCGTCAAGGCGCTGGCGACGACGGACGTGAAAACCCGTCTCGGCGAGCTTGGTGTCGAAGCAGTTTCCAGCACGCCGGAGCAGTTCGGCCAGTTCATGGCGAGCGAAGCCGCGCGCTGGGGCAAGCTCGTCAAGGAAGCGAACCTGCGAGTAGAACCCTAGCCCCGCGTCACGCGACACATCACGCCGCGCGCCGCTGCCCTGGCGCGGCGGCTGCATGCCGCCCTCAATGCCGTTTGAATTCCCGCAGTGCCGGATTAAGCCGGTCGATGTCCGCCTGCACCTGCTCGCGGCTGCGCTCGTAAACGATTTCCCGCCCCATGGCCGACCCGACGTAAGCAAGGCCGGTTCGTGTCGGCGACAGTTCGCACTTCACGCTGTGCACGCCTTCGCCGAGCACCACCTGGATCCCCGCGGCCCGCTTGCTGAAGACCACAACG
The DNA here is from genome assembly GCA_043779885.1 of Betaproteobacteria bacterium. Taxonomy (GTDB): domain Bacteria; phylum Pseudomonadota; class Gammaproteobacteria; order Burkholderiales; family SG8-41; genus PALSA-1004. Next base: position 5,910 of record JAYWDM010000431.1, read on the forward strand.
TCCATGGTCTGGCCGCTTTCGGTCACGCGCACTTTGATTTTCTCGATGTTCATTCCACCACCCCATTTCGCGTCATGCGTAACATTGTCGGGCGCTCGCGGCCGAACCGGCGCCGGAACTTCTTAGCGATTGACCTCCGGAAACTGCTGCGGCGCGTGCGCACGGTCGAACATGCCGTAGTCGCGCACGACCGCGGCGACGCGCAACCGGTAGTCGGCGAAAACACCCGCGCGGCCCCGCCACTGCGCGCGGTGATGCTCTTCATGCTGCCGCCACCGCGCGATCGCGGCTTCATCGCGCCAGAACGACAGCGACAGAATTTTTCCCGGACTGGTCAGGCTCGAGAAGCGCTCGATGGAAACGAAGCCGTCGATTTTTTCGAGCTCCGGGCGCAGCGACGCCGCGATATCAAGATACTCCTGTTGCCTGCCCGTTGCGGGTTCGACTTCAAAGATTACGGCGAACATGGTGTGCCTCTGGAGAAATGAACAGAAAAATCAATTATCGGCGGCTGAATCCGTTTTTCAGTATTGCACTTTTCACACCCGTCGAAAGATGATATCCCATACGCCGTGACCGAGCTTGAGACCGCGGGTTTCAAATTTGGTCTGCGGCCGGTAATCCGGGCGCGCCGCATAGTCCGGCGCCGTGTTGACGAGGCGCGGTTCGCGCCTGAATACGTCGAGTATGTATTCGGCGTACTCGCGCCAGTCGGTCGCGGCGTGCAGGCAGGCGCCCGGCCGCATGCGCCCGACGAGCAGCGCGACAAGTTCCGGCTGCAGGAGGCGCCGCTTGTGATGGCGTTTCTTCGGCCACGGATCCGGAAAGAAGACGTGCACCGCATCGAACGTATCCGGCGCGATCATGTTGCGCAGGACTTCAACGGCGTCGTGCTGGACGATGCGCACGTTGGCAAGACCCTGCCCGGCGATGACCTTGAGCAGGCTGCCGACGCCGGGCGTGTGCACTTCGACGCCGAGATAATCGTTTTCGGGATGTAGTGCCGCGATGGCCGCGGTTGTCTCGCCCATGCCGAAACCGATCTCGAGAACCTTGGGCGCGCCGCGGCCGAATATCCGGTCGAGGTCGATGATTTGCGGCGCATAGGGTATGCCGAACTGCGGCAGCAGGGTGTCGTGCGCGCGCTGCTGCGCATTCGAGACGCGCCCCTGGCGCAGTACGAAACTTCGAATCGGGCGGTGAGCGGTCGTCATGTCACCGCAGTTTAGCGGCGCAGGGGCTGCCGCGCCAGACGCGGCGCAGTTCAGCCGGCCGGCACGGGCCGGCGCTACCGCAGCGGGTTGATGAGGCCGGCCGCCGGCGAACTCGCGTTCGCAACGTACGGCTTCCTGGGCATGCGCCCGGCGCGAAATGCCTCGCGGCCCGCTTCAACGGCTTTTTTCATTGCCGAAGCCATCATGACCGGATTCTTCGCCGTCGCGATAGCGGTGTTCATCAGCACGCCATCGCAGCCGAGCTCCATCGCGATTGCCGCGTCCGACGCGGTGCCGACGCCGGCGTCGACGATGATCGGAACTTTCGCGTTGTCGATGATGATCTGCAGGTTCCACGGGTTGAGTATGCCCATGCCCGAGCCGATCAGCGACGCCAGCGGCATCACCGCGCAGCAGCCGATTTCCTCGAGCTGCTTCGCCGCGATGGGATCATCGCTGCAATAGACCATCACTTTGAAATTATCTTTCACCAGCGTCGCCGCCGCCAGCAGCGTTTGCGCCATATCGGGAAACAGGGTCTTCTGATCGCCGAGCACTTCGAGCTTGACCAGGTCGTGGCCGTCGAGCAGTTCGCGCGCCAGCCGCAGGGTGCGCACGGCGTCGTCGGCGGTATAGCAGCCGGCGGTATTGGGCAGGATCGTGAATTGCGCCGGCGGCAGCACTTCGAGCAGGCTGGGTTGACCGGGATCCTGCCCGATGTTGGTGCGGCGGATCGCGACGGTAACGATCTGCGCGCCGCTCGCATCGATGGCGGCGCGCGTTTCGGCAAAATCCTTGTACTTGCCGGTGCCGACGAGCAGGCGCGATCGGTACGCCTTGCCCGCGATGGTCAGGGGATCGAGGTTTTCGTGAGGTTTCATAGGGGTTGGATTCAGGAGTCAGGAGTCAGGATTCGGGCTTCAGGATACAGCCAAAGCATGCATCGTTACCAGGTGCGCAGCATTTGATCCAGGTCAATCAGCCGCCGCCGACGGCGACCACGATTTCGACTTTGTCGCCATCCGCCAGCATCTCGTGCGCATGCCTGCCGCGCGGCACGATTTCGCCGTTGCGCTCGAGCGCAATCCGCTTATCGGCGAGACTCAGGCGTTCGAGCAATTGCCGGCAGTTGAGCGGAGCCTCGAAGCTGTGCGCTTCGCCATTGACGGTGAGTGCGATCATGGAATGAGTTTTCGGATGTGCGAAGACGACATTCTTGCAGCCTCGCCGACGCCTGGCAATGCGCGCCGGCGTCAAAAACTCAACTGCGCGTTCATGCCCAGCAGGTAATTGCGCCCCGGCGACGGCTCGTAAAAGCGATTGTTGCCGTCGGCGATAATCACCGAGCCGATGTACTGGCGGTCGGTCACATTGTCGATCCGCGCGAATTCGGTCAGGCGCCACTTTTTGCCGCGCTGCTCGAATCCGGCACGCAGGTTGGCAACGGTGTAGGGCGCGGCGGACGCACAGTTCAAATCGCTGACATAGACCTTGCCATTCGCGCGCACTTCGGCGCCGGCGTGGAAACCGCTCGCGGCGTGGCGCCAGACGAGTTCGCCGAACATCGTGTAGCCCGGCACGCCGGGCAGCTTGTTGCCCGACGGGACCGTGAACCCGCCGGCCGGGATAACGGTCGTAACGCAGTTCGTGGAACTGGTAGTGAAAGGCTGGGTGAACTGGGCATCGAGCCAGGTGTAAGCGAGATACGCTTCGAAGCCCGCGCCCAGATAACTTTCCGCAGAAATCTCAGCGCCCTGGCGCCGCGTTTCTGATGCGTTCTTGTAATCGGTACGGCCGCCGATCGCGCCGTTGACCACGATTTCGTTGCTGGTGTCGATGTGAAAGAGCGCAAGGTTGACGCGGGTGCTGGAGCCAAGCTTGCCTTTGACGCCGATTTCCTTGTGCAGGCTGGTTGACGGTTGCAGAGCGAAGTTCAGTCCCGTACCCGCGCCCGCCGCGCGGTACGCAAGCTCGATCAGCGTCGGCGTCTCGAAGCCGCGCCCGATGTTCGCATAGATGTTCCAGTTTTGCGCCGCACTGAAGACGACGCCCGCGACCGGCGTCGTCTTGTTGTAGTTCACGCTGCCGCTATCGTTGCCGTTGCCGGGGACGATGAAGTAGTCCCTGGAATTGAAGTAGACCCTGCTGTGGCGCATGCCGGCGCTCGCATTCCAGCGCGGCGCGAACTTCCATTCGATCTGTGCGTAAGCATCGGTGTTGGTAACCGTGTTGTCTTCATCGCGTCTCAACGCGCCCATAATGCCGCTGTTGTTGACGTAGCCTTTGCGGTGCTGGGCCATGCGATCGTAGTCGGCGCCGATGCTGAAGCTGAGCGGGCGCGCGCCTTCACTTACGGTGTGCGTCCAGCGCAGGCCAGCGCCTTCATAACCGAAATCCTGATCGACGACGCCGCCCGACGAAGTTAATGCCACACCGGTCAGGGCCAGATACTGCGTCACCTGGCGATCACCGATATACGTCCTCGCCTGCAGTTTGTCCGCGCTGCCGAGGTTCAGGTCGTAAACGAGCCCGAGCTGATTCTGGCGCACGCTTTTGCGCGTATTGAACGTCGACGAAACCGCATCGGACTGGCGCGGATTCGTAATGGTTTGCGCGCGTGTCAACCCCAGCGGGTCCTGGGTTTCCGGTTGATCGAACGTATTGACCAGCATCGTCAGGGTTCCGGCGGCGACGGGCAGCTTCAGTTTCGCCATCGACTGATCGCGCGTCACCGTGCTGTGATCGCGATAGCCGTCGGTGTGAAAGCGCGATGCATCCAGCAAGTAATTGATACTGCCGCTTTGACCGCCGAACTGCAGTTCCCCTTTGTAGGTGCGGTAACTGCCGCCGAACAGCGAACCGGAGAGCGTGGGGTCCGGCGGCCCGTCGGCGCTGAATAGCTGGATCACACCGCCCGCGGCATTGCCGTAGAGGCTGGAAAACGGGCCGCGCATGACTTCAATGCGTTCGGCCGTGCCCAGATTGAACGACGCCGCCTGTCCCGCGCCGTCGGGCAGCGTGGCCGGAATGCCGTCGGCGATGAGCCGGATGCCGCGCACGCCGAACGCCGAGCGCGCGCCGAAGCCGCGCGATGAGATCTGCAGGTCCTGCGCGTAGTTTTGGCGATTGAGTATCGCGATGCCGGGCACACGGTTGAGCGCTTCGGACAAGTTGACCTGCGGCCGGTCTTCCTGGATCGTGCTTTTGTCGACGCTGTCGATGGCGACCGGCAGATCGAAGCTGTCGCGCGCGGTGCGTGTCGCGCTCGTCACGACTTCAGGCATCAGCACCGGCGCCGGCGCGGGTTTTGATTGCTGTGCGTGCGTTGCAGGGGCGAGCACCGCCAGCGCGTACCCGGACAGAACAACTATTGGTGTGGTGAGCTTCATCTGATTCCCGCCAGATAGTTCGCGAGCGTCTCGATGTCGGCATCGGACAGCGCTTGCGCGGCCGAGGTCATCTGGCCGTCCATGTCAAAGCGAGTCGACGCTTTGAAGCCGCGCAGCTGCGTTTTGAGATATTCGTGCCGCTGTCCCGCAAGCCGCGGAATGTGCTGCTGCCCCATGAGCGCCGAACCATGACATTGTACGCAGTTAAAGCGTTCGGCGAGGCGCCGTCCGGCCTCGGCGCCGCCGGGTTCGGACGGGTGCGCCGGAGGCGCGAGTTTTTGCGCGGCATAATAAGCCGCGATGTTGTTCAGATCGACATTGCTCAGATTGGCCGCGAACGGCGACATTTGCGGATCCTTGCGGTTACCTTCGCGAAACATCAGCAATTGCGTTGCAATGAACTGCGCCGGCTGACCGGCCAGCGACGGGATCACCGGATTGGCGGAATTGCCGTCCGGTCCGTGACAGGCGGCGCAGGCCTGCGCTTTTTGCAGGCCGGCCGCCGCGTCGGCGGCGAACGTCGCGCGCGGGCACGCGACCAACGGCAGCGCGGCGGCAAGCAGGACCGCCGCCGCGCGCCCGGACATGGAACGTGTGATGCGCATGGCTACTTTTTGTAGCTGATCCGGTAGATGATTCCGTTGTAGTCGTCGGATACGAGCATCGCGCCGTCACGCATCTGCAATACGTCGACCGGCCGGCCCCACATCGGCGGATCCGCTTTTTCGTCGGTGAGGAACCCCTGGAGGAACGGTGTCATCGTCGCGTTGCCCT
>JAYWDM010000432.1:0-11280 GCA_043779885.1 Betaproteobacteria bacterium
ATCGACGTATTGACGACAGCCGCCACGCCGCCGCTGACGCTGCGCCGGCTCGACGACGTGGAACGGCATCTGAAGAACGTGGTGTACAAGCAGATCGAGGCCAAGGCACGGGCGCTCGAGGCGCAGGAGCAGATGCGCCAGATGCTGGCGACTTTTATCGACCGGCTCGCGCAGATGACCGAAGCCACCAGCACGCATCAGGGCAAAATGGAAGAAAGCGCGCGGCTGATCGAACGGGCGCGGAGCATGGAAGAGATCGCGCCGGTGCTGAAGGACGTCGTCGGCGCCACCCGCGGCATGGCGGACGCGGTCAGGAACACGCACAGCGAGTTGCGCGCCATGCGCGAAAAAATGCAGGCGACCGAAGCGGCGATGGCCAAACTGCACGAGGAACTCGACAGCGTGAGCGCGCAGGCGCGGCACGACACGCTGACCGGCGCGCTCAACCGCAAAGGGCTGGACGAAGCGCTCACGCGCGAACTCGCCGAGGTCAGGCGCAAAGAGATTCCATTGTGCGTGTCGCTGCTGGACATCGACAACTTCAAGAAGTTGAACGACAGCAAGGGGCATGCCGCGGGCGATGCCGCTCTGACTCATCTGGTGGCCGTCACGCGCGAGAGCATGCGCCCGCAGGACACGCTGGCGCGTTACGGCGGCGAAGAATTCGTGGTTCTCATGCCCGATACGCCGCTGGCGCAGGGGATAGAAGCGATGATGCGTCTGCAGCGGGCGCTCACCAAGCGGTTTTTCCTCGCGGGCAACGATAAAATCGTCATTACCTTCAGCGCCGGGGTGGCGCAGCTTGCGCCGGGCGAACAAGCCGAGGAGGCCATCAAGCGCGCCGATCAGGCCATGTATCTGGCGAAACGCGCGGGCAAGAACCGCGTGGTGGGCGCCTGATGCGGGGGGCAAGCGGAAATAATTTGCAGTCCGCGTTTTTACTTTGTCGACGGAGGATCCATGTTCTACCCAGGCAACTGGATACACAGTTTTCCGCAGCACTTCCAGTGGTCGAACGCGACGCTCATCGCGAAAGGCATGGCGCCGTACGCGTCGTGCGCGCTGGAAGAGATCGACCGCGTGGTGCAGCGGCTGCACGCGCGCATCGACGAGCCGCATGCGTGGTGGGATGAGTGGTGCAGCGTCGCCGCGCAGGTTGAGCGCGAAGCCGATACCGCGGCGCAGGAGGGCCGCCAGGCCACCGCCGGCAACTACTATCTGCGCGCCGGCACGTACTATTACACCGGCGAGCGCATGGTGCCGCCCGGCGCGCAGAAGCTCGACATCTACCGCAAGAGCCTGCGCTGCTCGCAGGCAGGACTCAAACGCCGGTATCCCAATGTCGAGATCGTGGAGGTTCCGTACGAAGGCACGTCCCTGCCGGCGTATTTCATCAAATCGCCGACGGCGCAGGGCCGCGCGCCGACCGTGGTGCTGTTCGATGGACTCGACAACTGCAAGGAGATGAGCGTGCTGTTCGCCGGCGTCGAACTCGCTTTCCGCGGGTTTCATACGCTGGCGATCGATGGCCCCGGGCAGGGCGAAGCGCTGCGGCTCAGGAATCTGCCGGCGCGTTACGATTATGAAGTGCCGGGAACGGCTGCCTACGAATACGTCGCGGCGCGCTCCGACGTTGATCCGGGTCGCGTGGCGATCATGGCTTACAGCGCGGGCGGCTACTATGCGCCGCACGCCGCGGCGTTCGAGCAGCGCTACGCCGCATGCGTCGCCTGGGGTCCGCACTACGACTATCACGCGGTATGGGAAAAACGCTGGGCGTCGATGCAGAAGGACGACAAAAGCATCGCGACCTCGCATTTCCAGCTGCCGTGGGTGCTCGGCGTTGCCGATATGGAAACGGCGCTGGAGAAACTGAAGAAATTCACGCTCGCGGGCGTCGCGCACCTCATCACCTGTCCGATGCTCATCTGCTGGGGCGAGGAGGACAAACTCACGCCGCTCGAAGTCGCGCACCAGCTCTATAACGGCGTGGGTTCGCAGGACAAGACGCTGAAAAGTTTTACGCCGCACGGCGGCGGCGCTGAACATTGCCAGGTGGACAACCGGCAGGTCGGCACCGACGCCATCGCCGACTGGCTCGAGGCGCGGCTGCGCTAGGCGGAGTTGCCCGCCGGCGCGGCGTCCGCAGGAGAGAACGCATGCCTAAACTGAATGCGTCGTTGATGGCGGCGCTGCTGATGGCGTCGCACCATGGCGCGCCGGCGCAGGAAACTGCGGGCCGGCCGATCCGCATGATCGTCCCGTTCCCGGCGGGCGGCTCGATCGATATCGTGGCGCGCGCGATTTCGCAGCAATGGTCCGCGCCGCTTCATCAGCAGATCGTGATCGACAATCGCGGCGGCGCGGGCGGCACGATCGGCACCCAGCTCGTCGCGGACGCGACCCCCGATGGCTACACGCTGCTGTATCGCAATGCGGGCCCGCTCGCGATCGGCCCTGTCCTGTACGGCAAGCTCGGCTACGACGTGGCGCGCAGTTTCGCGCCGGTTTCGCAGGCGACCAGTTCGCCGTTCATGATCTTCGCCGTTGCCGCCCTGCCGGTGAACACGGTGGGCGAACTCATCGCTTACGCGAAGGTTCGCCCGGGACAATTGAATTACGCATCGAGCGGCATCGGCAGCGGGCTGCATCTCATGGGCGAGCTGTTCAAGAGCGTCACCGGTGTCGATATCGTGCATGTGCCGTTCAAAGGCATGGGACAGGCGATGCCGGAGTTCGCATCCGGCCGCGTGCAGCTCGCGGTCAGCACCGTGGCCGGACTCGCGGCGCAGGTGAAAGCGGGGCGCATGAAAGGCATCGTCAGCAGCGGCGCCCGCCGCTCGTCGCAGTTGCCCGACGTGCCGACCTGCATTGAAGCCGGCATACGCGGATTCTGCAGCACTTCGTGGCATGCGATCGTCGCGCCCGCGCGCACGCCGCTGAACGCCATCACGAGACTTCAGCAAACGCTGGCGGCGACGCTGGCAAACCCCGTGCTGCGCGAACAACTGCTGGCGCGCGAAGACGCCGACGCGGTCGGCGGCACGCCGGAGGAACTCGCTCAACTGCTGCGCGCCGAGTCCGTCAAATGGGCGGCGATCATCAAAGCGGTCGGCATCCGGGCGGAAGCGCAGTGATTGTCCCGCGCATCCCGCCGCGCATCGACGGCGCCGCCGCCCGCGCGGGACTTACTTGCGACCGGTGAGCTTGAGCCCCTTTTCCAGCACCGCGTTCGAACGCGCCGGTTTCGGCATCAGCCAGCGATAACCCAGTGCGATCACTTCGTCGACATTGTCGGCTTCCACGTGAGGGTGGCCGCACGCGACGTTGTGCGCTTTGCAGATCGCGGTGATCTCGGCCATCGCCGCGACGACCGCCGGATGTTTGTACTGGCGCGGGAAGCCGAGGTTCTGCGACAGATCGCCTTCGCCGATGATCACCACGCCGATGCCCGGCACTTCCTTGAGTATCTGCGGCAGGTTTTTGACGCCGGTCACGTCTTCGCACATGATGCCGACCAGGATTTCTCCCCTGGGATCGAGCGGCCAGACGTCGGCGCGGTCGTAATACTCCTGCGCGGAGAGGCCCCAGTAGCGGGCGGCGGCCGTGGGGCCGTCGCCACGCTGGCCCTGCGGCTCGTAGCGCTGGGCGCCGGCGGGCCGCGCATAGCGGCACGCGGCGACCGCGTTGTGCGCTTCGGCAACGGTGCTCACGTGTGGCCAGATGATTCCGTACACGCCCGAGTCGAGTACCTGTTTGGCGATCCACTGGTTCATTTCGATGCCGTTCGGCGGAATGCGCACCAGCGGCGTTACCGCGGGCGCGAGGCTCCCGGACTCGACGACCTGCCGGCGGTTGAACATGTACTGCAGGCAGTCGCGCAGCGTGCGGATGTCGAACGCGCCGTGCTCCATCTCGAATACGATGCCGTCGTACGGCTCGGTCGCGAAAAGCTGCGCGTTGCCGGTGTCCGCCGGCGCGAAGCTCACGAAAGCGTGCTGGCCCTGCTCGAGCACCTTGATGATGCCGTTGAGCCGTGGAATGTTCATGTTCGGGTTCTCCTGTTATTGCCGGGATGGATACGCGATGGGGCGAGAGGGGCGGCCCGGGCGCCCGACCCCTGCGTCCGCGGCGCAGATAGGGACTCTAAACGACAGGTTTACATATCGCAATGGCGTTGCGTAGAATGAATGTTTCCCAAGGAGGATCTTATGACCACCGCCGAGCTCACGCGCCACGCAATTGACGTCGAGGATGTTGAATACATGCGGCACGGCGACAAGCCGCTGCTTGCGCGCATCTACAAACCGCGCGGCACGGGACCTTTTCCGCTGATGATCGATTTGCACGGAGGCGCCTGGTGCAAGAAGGATCGCACGAGCGACGCCGGCACCGATGAGCCGCTTGCGAAAAGCGGCGTGGTGGTGGTGGCGCTGGATTTCCGCATGCCGCCCGACGCCGGATATCCGGCGTCGCTGGCGGATATCAATTACGCCGTACGCTGGTGCAAAGCGCACGCGGCGCGATTCGGCGGCCGCGCCGACCGGGTGGGGATACTCGGCGTTTCAAGCGGCGGTCACCAGGCGATGCTGGCGGCGATGCGGCCCGCCGATCCGCGCTATGCGGAGTTCCCGCTGTCCGGCGCGGCGGGCGTTGACGCCTCGTTGCGCTGTGCCGTGCTGTGCTGGCCGGTGATCGATCCGCTGGGCCGCTATGTCTACGCCAAAGAAATGCAGGCCGGCAGCAATGCAAAAATCGCCAAGGCGGCGGACGAGTGGGTGGCATGCCACGACAAGTACTGGGCGGGCGAAGCGGCGATGGCCGAGGGCAATCCGAACCTTGCGCTCGAACGCGGCGAGAAAGCGCAAATGCCACCCGTGCTCTACCTGCAAGGCACCGCGGATGTCGCGCATCCCAAGGCTTACCGCGATCAATTCATTGCGGCTTACCGCAAGGCCGGTGGCAGGGTGGACCTGCAACTCTTCGACGGCGTGGGCGAGGCATTCATCACCAATGATCCGAGTTCGGCAGCCGCGATCGACGCCATCGACAAGATCATCGGGTTCGTGCATCGCGAAATGAACTGACAGGCGGCGCGCAAGCACGTCACGCAGTCGACACCGGCCGCCAGACGCCATGCGGCGGGAGCCTTTTCGCGCTGCCGGAAAAAATCGAGGTAGGGTGGGCAACTTGTTGCCCACGCGGACAGCGCCGGCAAAACCGGTGGGCAACAAGTTGCCCACCCTACGTGGCTGCAGGCGCGAATTCTGCCGCGAAAAAGGGCGCATCATCGCGCCGCGATTCGTTACCGCGCGCGCGGGTCCTCGGGAAAAAATTCGCGCATCAGAAATTCCTCAAGCCCCGCGGTGTCCCGCTGGCGGGCGGACAGCATGAGGCTGCGGCCCAGCCGCTGCGATTCCCACAGGAAGTCCTCCTGTTCGTATTCGCGGATGATGGCGATCATCTTGCGAATCACCGCAATGCGGGTATCGCTGTTGGAGCCTTTTTGCACCGCGATGAGCTGCATCGTATTGCGGCGTATCGCCTTGTCCCAGCCGAAGAAGACGAACTCGGCGTCGCTGAAACCCATGCGTTTGATCTCGAACAAACCGCCGCTTTTCGACGGATCGTAGCCGAAAGTCAGCTTGCGCTGCGCAAGATTGCCGGCCACGACGCGGTTGCTGCGCTCCTTGTCGTCCGCGGCCTGTGGCGCGGAAGCGATCCCCGGTGGAGACGGCGGCGGCGCGGATTCATTGCGTGCACGGCGCCGTGCCTCGATGTAGGAAGCGAGGTCGCCTTCCGCTGGCGGCCGCGCCGGCGCCGGTGCGGGCGCGGGAACCGGCGGAGTCGGCGGCGGCACTGCGGGTGCTTCGGGCGCTGGCCGGTTGAGCGCAATGACCGGCGGCGCGGGCGGCGGCCGCGCCACCGGCCGCGCCTCGCGCACGGGCGATGGGGGCAACTGCAGCACGGGTGCAGGGGGTGGTGCAGGCGGCGGCGCGGCGGGTGGACGTGGTGGCGGGGCCAGGCGCACTACGAGCGAACCGCTGGCATCGTCACGTTTAGTGTCATCCAGCGAAGGGAAATGTATTTGCGGCAGCCATTTCCACATCACGGCGACGTGCAGAAGCAGCGACAGCGCGACCGCCACCCAGATCGTGGGTATGGTCACACCGTCGCGCTTGCTGCGGCGCGCCTGGAGCCAGTCGCTCATTACGCGTGATGCGCGGCTCCGGCGGGTAACTCCGCAAGTTCAATCAGACAGTTTTCGGTGGCCGACGGGTCGATGAACGCGATGCGGCAACCGGCGTGGCCGATGCGCGGCACTTCGTCGATCAGCGGTATGCCCCTGGCCTTCAGCTCCGCCAGCGCTTCATCGATATTTTCGACTTCAAAGCAGATGTGGTTGAGTCCGCCCTTGCCTTCGGCAATCAAGCGCGCCTGTTTGCTGTCGGGCGTGGTTCCCTCGATCAACTCGACCATGGACTCGCCGACCGGATAGAGCGCGAGCCGCACGGGACGTCCTTCGATATTCTCGACGCCGCCGAGACGGATGCCGAAGCAATCCTCCCACAGCCGGCGGCTGGCGTCGACGTTGCGCACCACCACGCCAACATGCTCGATACGTTTGATTTTCACTGTTTGTCTCCTTGAAATGATGTCCGCGAACCCGCTGCACGTTGCGCGCAGCGGGCAGCTTACTCCTTGTGGATGCCCGCGGCCTTGATGGTCTTCGTCCAGCGCGCGGATTCCGCGGCCATGTAGCGGCTCAGTTCGCCGGGCGTGCTGGGCGCCGGATCACCGCCCTGACTGACGAAGCGTTCGTTGATGTCAGGCGCGCGCAGTGCCTGCACGATTTCGGCATTCAGCCGCGCGACGATTGCCGCGGGCGTGCGCGCGGGCGCAAATATGCCGTACCACGTCGTGTATTCGTAACCCGGCACGCCGGCTTCGGCGATGGTCGGAATGTCCGGCAACGCGGGCGAACGCTTCGCGCTGCCGATTCCCAGCGCGTTCAGGCGGCCCGCCTTGACGTGCGGCAGCACCGCCGGGATGCTGCTGAACGCCATTTGGATCTGGCCGCCGATCAGGTCGGTGATCGCCGGTCCGCCGCCTTTGTATGGCACGTGCACGATATTCACGCCCGCGAGCCACTTGAGCATTTCCGTTCCCAGGTGATTGGGCGTGCCCACGCCGCTGGACCCGGCGTTGAGGTAGCCCGGTTTCGCTTTCGCCAGCGCGATGAGTTCCCGCATGTTTTTCGCGGGCAGTTGCGGGTTGGTTACCAATAATTGCGGCACGATCACGACCATGCTCACCGGGATGAAATCCCTGACCGGGTCGTAGGCGAGCCTCGTCGAGAGCAGTGGATTGATCACCATGCCCGCCGATGTGCCGAACAACAGGGTGTAACCGTCCGGCGCCGCCTGCGCGGCTATCATCGTGCCCATGATGCCGCCCGCGCCGCCGCGGTTATCGACCACGACCTGCTGGTCGAACGCGACGTTGAGTTTCTGCGCGACCGCGCGCGCGATCAAGTCGGTATTGCCTCCGGGCGGATAGGTAGTAACGAGGCGGATGGGCTTCGCAGGATACGACTGGGCGCCGGCATTTACCGCGAAAATAAATGCGGCTGCAACGCCCGCAACAGACGCGCGGACAATCGACATGGTGGTCAATTATAGGCGAACCGCCGGCACCGCAACCGGTGCCGGCGGTTCGCCCGCGCTGCCATTATCCTGTGCGCATCCGCGGGCGCTTTTCAGCGCGCCCGGTATTGCTCAAACGACGCTTGCCGTCTACGCCGCCTGGCCCTCGAGCAGCAGCTTGACCACCTGCGGCGTGATGTCGCGCGCGCGCTGATCGAGTTCTTCATCCGTCAGATTGGCGATCGGATGCGGCATGGCGAGGAACTTGAAATCCTTGAGCCCCCATGAGCGCGCCATCGCCTGGCCGGTGCGCATGAAGACGTCGGTAATGATGGACGCCGAGGGCACGCCCTGCTGTTCGAAAACTATGCTGTCGAGCACACTGCCCGAGCTGCATGACCCTCAATCGCCGACGCCGGCGACGACGAAGTCGCAGGCGCCCTTGAATTCGTCCACGATCTCCGGCGACGGCGGAATGCCCGCGCTCTTCTTGCGGCGCATGAGGTGCGTCTTCACGCCATGCTCGCTTTCCAGCAGCCCGGCGATCCGCATCAGCAACTGGTCGGAGTTGTGTTTCGAGTTGTCTATCAGGCCGACGCGCAGGCCTGCCAGCGATTTCGGACGCGGCGCATACGCGATCTTGCGCCCTTTCGCTTCGATGGTCGGGTCGAATATTCTCACGGTCATGATGCTCTCCTTTGTTTAATCAACTGCAACAATCTCACGGCAGGCGGATTTCTTTGGTCACGGCTTGCGAGCCGTTCCTGCCGCCCCAGCCCGGTATATAGGCCGACTGCACGCCGGCCAGGCCGCCTGCCATGACGACGAGCAGGTCGCCGGGCTCCTGAATGAGCGGCACCAGCGTTGTTTCATCGGCGGCGGTGCAGGCGCCGTCCTTAAGATTCATGCGTTTTAATTCGGCGACGGAAATTTTCGTGTGCTCGATGACGTAACGCTTCACGTCGTCGCGCGTCCAGCCGGCTTTGGCGATGACCGCCATGTGTTCGCCGGCAAACACCATTGCGTAGCACGGCTGGCGCGCGGTGCCCGCGGAGATGCGCATCTGCGCGCACGCGGTGGTCAGGATGCCTTGCGGCGTATTCGAGAGCCCGTTCGAGTACTGATGCACGCCGAGCGCGGCCATGATCGTCACCGCATTTTGCTCGCGCCTGAAACCGCGGTCCACGTGCAGCGGCGGCCACGGGCTTTGCGCTTCGTTCTCGGCGATGCAATAGGAGTACTTGCCGGGGTGGCCGAGGCTGCTGCGATCGAGTTCGCCGGGCAGCGTGCCGATCGTGTTGCGCATGATGAGCCGCACCGCGCGCCCGATCGTCGCATTCGCGCGCCAGCCCGGACCGAAGAGATTGTCGCCGCAGTTCATGTCGAGTTCGCGCGCGATCGGGCCGTTCACGACCATGAAGACCGCCGAGCCCCCGGTGCTGGTGGCGGGACCATGGTAGCCATACAGCGGGTCGCCGAGCGCCTCGACCGCGGCGACGACGACCGGCATGTATTCCGGTTTGCACCCGGCCAGCACCGCGTTAATCGCGACTTTTTCCGCGGTGACTGAGACCTGCCGGTTTTCGATGAAGGCAATTTCAATGCCCGGCTCAAGACCGGCGGCGGCCAGCATGGCGTCGATGCGCTCCGCGGTCGGCGGCACGACGGGCAGTCCGTCAGTCCACCCCTTGGCGTCGCAAAGCTCCATCGCCGCGCCCAGGTCGGGCGCCTCGTAGTGACGTGATTGCAGTTGCATGTTTGGCTCTCGCTTTGATGATGGCGCCGATCCGCCGCCGATCTTGCTCGTAGTATGCCCGTCCCGGCGGGGGGCAGCAAGGCGGCCTGGCTGCGTGCACTGCAACCGGGTTGTCGACAACCAGTTGCAATCTGTTGCGCCCGATTGCTGTGAATCCGAATGCAAGCGCGACCACCAAAGTCTATCTGACCGAGACCTGGGCGCGCCCGGACATGGTTTTTGCACACAAGATTACGACGCCGGACACCACCGCAGCGGACGGCCGCCCTATCGTCGATACGAGCTCGGCGGGAGGCCCAGCCACGCTTTATTACACAACGCGGGCGGGCATGACCGCAGACCTGCACACGGATTTCTACAACAAGGCCGTCACCAATCCCAATTTCGCGGGTGTGATTCCGGTGGGCGACGCATTTCAGTTTGCGGTAGACCACAACCTCGTCAAGACCGGCGGGTTCTACAATGCCGCGGGAGTGTATATCCCGAACCAGCCGGGCGATCTGATGAACCTCTGGTGGGACGATTACCTGCACGCCAGCAAATATGGCTCCTATCTCGACGCGCTGGTCCAGTTCGGAACCATCACCGGTCTCGATCCGCAGTCGCTTGGTTACTACGAGCAAGCGGCACTTGACCTCGGCATTTCCAGCAACGACGCCCTTACCCTGCGGCAGATCGCCGCGCGGACGCTGGGATTCGCGGCGGTGCCGGAACCGGCGAGCGTGCTTCTGCTGCTGACGGGACTCGGCATGCTGGGCTTCACAGGTCGCCGTCGCGCCGCGTAGAACCGCGCGCACAGGTTCGGGCTGGCGCTAACGGGATGTATCGCCGCCGCCGGCCGGCGGCGCCAATTGGCTCAAGTTCTCACGGGCAATGTCTGACGCCGCGGCAGCCGCGGGCAAGGCGGCAAATGCAAAAAACGTCGATGCGGTGCTCGATGCCGGCGACCTTCTCTGCGGCACATGCGAGGACTGTCACCGCCAGTACCTGAAAAAATAGCCGGCAACATGACGGGGATCTCCCGCGTATTGCACCGCCCGGGTTTCACTTTGAATTGCCAGCGCCTGTCAGGGGGCCTAGTATTGCGGGAGCTTTAGTCAGGGGCGTTGAGCCGGCTTTCAAACGCTCACGACAGGCTTCTACAGCATCGTGAAAAGGGGCGGACCATGTCGACAGCACAGCAATTGTCCCGTAGCAGCGACAGCAGCTACGAAACCATGCAGGTGCGTCCCATCGCGGGGGCGCTCGGCGCGGAAATCTACGGCGTCGACTTGCAAGACCGCGACAACCTGGCGATGTGGGCTGAGCTGCGGCGGGCGTTTCTCGAGCACCAGGTTATCGCGGTGCGCGGGCAGAATTTAACGCCCGAAGACCAGATGAACGTCGGGCGGTTCTTCGGCGAGCCGTGCTTCTATCCGTTCGCGAAGGGCATGGAGGGCTATCCGCACATGACGCGCACGGTGAAGGAACCCGAGGACCGGCATAATTTCGGCGCAGACTGGCATACCGATACGTGTTACCTCAAGGAGCCACCACGTGCCACGCTGCTCTACGCGGTGGAAACGCCGCCGAAGGGGGGCGACACGCTGTACGCCAGCACGCGCGCCGCTTACGACGCGCTGTCGGATGGCATGAAAAACATGCTGAACGGCGTGATCGGCGTCAACAGCGCGGGTCTCAAGCACAAACGCGGCGGCGACCGCGTCGCGCATCATGCGCGCATCGGTCACATGGCGGTGCAGAAGGCCGAGGAGGCGGAGCAGTATGAATCGCGCCACCCCGTCGTGCGCACCCACCCGGAAACGGGCAGGAAGGCGCTTTATCTCAGTGCGCTGCACACGATCCGCTTCGACAACATGACGGAGCACGAAAGCCGGC
>JAYWDM010000433.1:0-11268 GCA_043779885.1 Betaproteobacteria bacterium
AGCGCCGGATCGCGCGCTTGCCGCATGTCGAGCGGCGCCGGCTTGACGAGATTCAGGTGTCCCACCGCGCGGCGCGCAATTTCGAGCGCGTGCGCGTCGTCGTCGGCAAGGTGATCGGCGACACCCGACGTGCGCGTATGCACGTCCCCGCCGCCGAGTTCCTCCGCGCTGACGATTTCCCCGGTCGCGGCTTTGACGAGCGGCGGGCCCGCGAGAAAAATAGTGCCCTGGTTTTTGACGATGATGGTCTCGTCGGACATCGCCGGCACATAGGCCCCGCCGGCGGTGCACGAACCCATCACCACGGCAACCTGCGCGATACCGAGGGCCGACATGTTGGCCTGGTTGTAGAAGATACGGCCGAAGTGGTCGCGGTCGGGGAAAACTTCGTCCTGGCTCGGCAGATGCGCGCCGCCCGAATCGACGAGATATATGCACGGCAGGCGGTTGACCTGCGCGATTTCCTGCGCGCGCAGGTGCTTTTTGACCGTCAGCGGAAAATAGGTGCCGCCTTTGACCGTCGCGTCGTTGGCGATGACCACGCATTCGCGCCCCATCACGCGACCGATGCCGGTGACGATGCCCGCCGCCGGCACTGCGCCGTCGTACATTTCCCATGCGGCGAGCGGCGACAACTCCAGCCATTGAGACTCCGCGTCGAGCAAGCGCTTGATGCGGTCGCGTACCAGGAGCTTGCCGCGCGCGGTGTGGCGTTCACGCGATGCGGCATCTCCACCCTGGCCGGCCGCCGCCAGTTTTTTACTGAGTTCGTCAACGTGCGCGCGCATCTGCGCGGCGGCGGCTTTGAACTCGTCGCTGCCGGGTTTGAGCCGGGTTTTAAAGGCAGTCATTGGGGTTTCGCCGTTCAGGTTTTGCATTCTGCGTCGAGGCGCGCGAGTTCGGCGTCGTAGACATCCAGCGTAGCACGGTCAAAACACGCGAAAATGATTTTGTCGATGGCCTGATGCGCGCCCAGAAAATCGAAGGTTGTGCGCACCGCTATGGTCACTGCTTTAGCGAGCGGATAACCGTAGACACCGCAACTGATCGCCGGAAATGCAATCGTTTTAAGGCCGTGCTCGTGGGCGAGCCCGAGGCTCTTCCGGTAGCACGACGCCAGCAGCTCCGGTTCATTGCGGTGGCCGCCGCTCCATACCGGGCCGACCGTGTGGATCACATGCTTTGCCGCCAACCGGTAGCCGCGCGTGATTTTCGCTTCTCCCGTGGGGCAGCCGCCAAGAGTGCGGCATTCCGCCAGCAGCGCGGGCCCCGCCGCGCGATGGATCGCGCCGTCGACACCGCCACCGCCGAGCAGCGCCGTGTTCGCGGCGTTGACGATCGCATCGACTTCAAGGGTGACGATGTCGACTTGCCGGGCGGCGATTTTTTCGCGCATTGCGGCGCGCTCAGAACGGCCCCGTGGTAAGCCAGCGTTCGATCTGGTCAAAGCGGTCCATGCCCCAGAATGCTTCGCCGTCGATGACGATATACGGCGAACCGAACACGCCCAGCTTGATCGCGGCGTCAACTTCGTTCTTGAGTTTGTCCTTGATCGCCGCATCGTTGAGCGCGGCGAGCACGTCGTCGCGCTTGAGGCCGAGCGTCGCCGCCACGTCAGCCGTGATCTCGGGACTCGAAATGTCACGGTCCTGCACGAAGAACGCCTGGTAGAGTGTCTGCGCCAGCTTCTTTGCGAGCGCCGGATCGCGTTCGTTCGTCCAGTAAAATGCGCGCGACGGCGCCTGGCTGGCAATCGGAAATTTCGTCGGCTGCTTATAGTCAATGCCATGAAAGCGCGCCGAGCGCGCGATATCGCGCAGCGCATAAGTCCCCTTCAGCGGCAGCGTCGGCAGCGGCTGCCCGCCGGTCACCTTGAACACCGCGCCGAGCAGGATCGGCTTCCAGTTGACGCCGCGGCCGTGCCGCGCGGCGAACGCGTCGATTTTCATCGCCGCGAAGTAGCCATAGGGGGAAGAGTAATCAAAATAAAAGTCGATTGCGTTGGCCATGGGATGTCCCTTATTCAAGGCGTTCGATGGCGAGGGCGGTGGCTTCACCGCCGCCTATGCACAGCGCTGCCACGCCGCGCTTCAGACCGTATTTTTCGAGCGCGGCGAGCAGTGTGACGACGATGCGCGCGCCGGAAGCACCTATCGGATGGCCCAGCGCGCACGCGCCGCCGTGCACGTTGACCTTGGCATGCGGCAGGTCGAGGTCGCGCATCGCAGCCATCGTCACCACGGCGAATGCTTCGTTGATCTCGAAAAGATCGACGTCGTTCTTGTTCCACCCGGTTTTGGCGAACAGCTTTTGCATGGCGCCGACCGGCGCCGTTGTGAACCAGTTCGGTTCGTGTGCGTGGGTCGCATGCGCGACGATCTGCGCCAGCGGTTGCAAACCGCGCTGCTGCGCTGCCGAAAGCCGCATCAATACCAGCGCGGCCGCGCCGTCCGAGATTGAACTGGAGTTTGCCGCGGTCACGGTGCCATCCTTGCGAAATGCGGGCCTGAGCTGCGGAATCTTGTCGAGGTTGGCTTTCAGCGGCTGCTCGTCCCGGGCGATCGTAACTTCACTTTTGCCGCCCGCGTTTTTCACCGGAGTGATTTCGGATGCAAACCAGCCATGGTTGATGGCGTCCTGCGCGCGCTTGAGCGACGCGATCGCAAACCCGTCCTGCGCCTCGCGCGAGAACTGGTATTTCGCCGCGGTGTCTTCGGCAAACGTGCCCATCAGGCGGCCGCGGTCATAGGCGTCCTCGAGCCCGTCGAGAAACATGTGGTCTTTGACTTCGCCGTGGCCAAGCCGCAGGCCGTCGCGCGCTTTGGGCAGGAGATAAGGCGCATTGGTCATCGACTCCATGCCCCCCGCGACCATGACGGTATTGGTCCCGGCAAGCAACAAATCGTTTGCCAGCATCGCCGCCTTCATGCCCGAGCCGCACATTTTATTGATGGTGGTGCAGCCGACCGCGAGCGGCAGACCCGCGCCGAGCGCCGCCTGCCGCGCCGGCGCCTGCCCCTGACCGGCCGACAGCACGTTGCCCATGATGACTTCCTGCACGTCGTCCGGCCTGACGCCCGCGCGCTCGATTGCGGCCCGGATCGCCGCCGCGCCAAGTTCCGGCGCAGTGACATTTTTGAAGTCGCCCTGAAACGCTCCCATCGGAGTACGCGCCGCGCCGACAATAACGACTGGATCGTTCATCCTCGTTTCCTTTACTTTGTTTCGTCGAACAGTTCACGTCCGATCAGCATGCGGCGGATTTCGGACGTGCCCGCGCCGATCTCATAAAGTTTCGCATCGCGCAGCAGGCGGCCGGTCGGATAGTCGTTGGTGTAACCGACGCCGCCGAGGCATTGGATCGCTTCGAGCGCCATCCAGGTGGCTTTTTCAGCGGTGTAGAGAATGACGCCTGCCGCGTCCTTGCGGGTGACCTTGCCATCGTCGCAGGCGCGGCCCACCGCATACGCGTATGCCTTGCACGCATTCATCGTCGTGTAGAGGTCAGCGAGTTTGCCCTGCATCAGCTGGAATTCGCCGATTGCCTGACCGAACTGTTTGCGCTCGTGCACGTACGGCAGCACCACGTCCATGCAGGCCTGCATGATGCCGAGCGGTCCCGCTGCAAGCACCGCGCGCTCGTAATCGAGGCCGCTCATCAGCACGTTCACGCCCTTGCCGGTTGCGCCGAGCACGTTGTCGGACGGAACCTCGCAGTCCTGGAAAACGAGTTCGCAGGTGTTCGAGCCGCGCATGCCGAGTTTGTCGAGTTTCTGCGCGGTGGAGAACCCCTTGAAATTGTTTTCGATGATGAACGCCGTGATGCCGCGGGCGCCCGCACCGGGATCGGTTTTCGCGTAAACGACGAGCGTATTCGCGTCAGGCCCGTTGGTGATCCACATCTTGGTGCCGTTCAATATATAGCGGTCGCCCGCGCGATCGGCGCGCAACCGCATGCTCACCACGTCGGAGCCGGCGCCGGGTTCGCTCATTGCCAGCGCTCCTACGTGCTCGCCGGAGATCAGCTTCGGCAGATAGCGGCTTTTCTGCGCCGCGCTGCCGTTGCGCCGAATCTGGTTTACGCACAGATTGGAATGCGCGCCGTAAGACAGGCCGACGGAAGCCGACGCGCGGCTGATTTCTTCCATTGCAACGATGTGCGCGAGGTAACCCATGTTGGTGCCGCCGTATTCTTCTTCGACGGTGATGCCCAGTACGCCGAGGCTGCCCAGGCTGCGCCATAAGTCGTTGGGAAATTCATTATTGCGGTCGATTTCGGCGGCGCGCGGCGCGATCTCCGCCGCCGCAAAACCCGCGACCGCGTCGCGCAGGATGGCGATGGTTTCGCCGAGGCCGAAATCGAGCGTGGGAATATTCATTGCGCAGGCTCAGCGGTCTGATTTGCCGTGCATGGTCATCAATGTTTGCAGCAGCGAAGCGCAATGCGTTTCTTGGCCGTCTTTCACGGCGAATACGTCGGCCCGCGCGACCACCAGCGTGCGCCCGGCGCGTATGACTTCGCCGCGCGCGATCATGCGTTCGCCGTCCCCCGGCGCCATGATGTTCATCTTGTATTCTACGGTGAGGACACTCGCATCGTGCGGCATCAGGGTATAGGCGGCATAGCCGGCGGCCGTATCGCCGATGGTGCCGAGTATGCCGCCATGAATGTAGCCGTGCTGCTGGGTCAGGTCCGGTTTGCACGGCAGCGTAATTTCGCAATGTCCGGGCGCAAGATGGGTAAGCTCGGCGCCGATCCAGGCCATGACCTGCTGGCGTCGAAAACTATTGCGCACACGCGTCGCGTATTCTGGATCCCGAGGAGAGAATGTGCCCATTGAAACCTGTATTCTATATTACATTAACGTTAACGTAAGCAATAATGCAGGGCAGCAATCATGCTTTCCCCGGAACCACGCAGCAGTGGTCATACGGTCGCAGCTTGCGGGTTCAATTGTTGATTTTGCGCCAGCAGCTTGCGGCACTGATTTTCGAAAAACGTCAATTCATTCAACATCACTTCCATGTCTTCGCGTTGCTGTTCGATCATCGCGCGACGCTTCTCGAGCTTGGTCAGGAATTCCTGCAGTTGCCGTTTCTCGTCGTGCGCCAGATCGTAATGGTCAAACAGCTCGCGAATCTCCGCCAGGCTGAAACCCAGGCGCTTGCCGCGCAGCGCAAGTTTTAAACGCACGCGATCGCGGTTGCCAAACAGCCGGCTGGTGCCTTCCCGACGCGGACTCAGGAGTCCTTCGTCTTCATAGTGACGGATGGTGCGCGTGGTGACGCCAAATTCGGCGGCAAGTTCAGTTATGGTATAAGTCGTCATTATTATTGTGCTGTGCAATATATCCGTGTACAATTACTCACCGTTTAATTGTCTAACCTTTACGTAAACGTAATGCAACAGGCCACTAAAGTCAAGCCGCGTATCCCCGCCGACCTGCGTTACGCAGTTGCGCAGCCGCCGCTGCCCGGCGAACTGCAGCAAGTCGCGCCCGGCGTTTACTGGCTGCGCATGCCGTTACCGTTTGCGCTTAAGCACATCAATCTGTGGCTGCTCGCCGACGGCGACGGCTGGACCATCGTCGACTGCGGTTTCGGCAGCGACGAGACACGCGGGCTCTGGCGCAAAATTTTTGCGTCCTGCCTCGGCGGCAGACCGGTTACGCGCATAGTCGTCACCCATTTTCACCCCGACCACTTCGGTCTCGCGGCGTGGCTCGCCGATGAATGGCAGGTGCCGGTATTGATGACGCTGCCTGAATACGAGTCGGCGCTGGGCTGGCACACATCACAGGGATTGTTCACGCGCGAAGCGTACTTCGCGCTTTTCCGGCAGCATGGCCTGAGCCTTGGCGCCGGCGACGCGTCGTCCACCCGGCAAACCCTGTTCCGGCGCGGCGTGCCGGACATACCGGGGAGCGTTGTCCCGCTTGAAGACGCCGGACGGCTCGAAATCAATGGCCGCATTTGGAACGTCATGTGCGGTTACGGCCATTCCCCGGAACACGCCGCCCTTGCCTGCGACGAGCTTGGCGTGCTGATCGCCGGCGACATGGTATTGCCCCGCATCAGCACCAACGTGAGCGTGCAACCACATTTACCCGATGCCGACCCGCTCGGAGAATTCCTCGATTCATTGACCCTCTATGCGGCGCTCGATGCGGACACGCTGGTGCTGCCCTCGCACGGCCTGCCGTTTCACGGCCTGCGCCAGCGCGTAAAATCGCTGCATGATCATCATGCGTTGCGCCTCGATGAACTCGTCGCCGCCTGCGCGCAGCCACGCACCGGCGCCGCGGCGCTGCCGGTCATATTCACACGGGACCTCGACCCCCAGCAGACCTTTTTTGCGATGGGGGAAACGTTATCGCATCTGAACTATCTTCAACACCGCGGCCAACTCGCACGCACCTGCGGCGACGACGGCATTTACCGCTTCGCGCGCAGCTGACGCGCAGCGCCTTAAGGAGTCCAGACATGACTGAACCGCAGGCACGACCCGCTCCCGATCCAACCGCGCTCGCGCAAACCTACGCCGAGATCGCGCAGCGCAGCAGCCAGCTCATGAGCGACTACATCGCGCGTCAATCCAAAGGCGGCGCGCCTGCGTTCGGCGACGAACTTGGCATCGCCAAAGCGTTTTACGAGATGACCGGCAAGCTGTTTGCAGATCCGGCCAGGTTCGCCGACATGCAGATGAAACTGTGGCAGGACTACATGTCGTTGTGGCAGAACTCCATGCTGCAGTTCTTCGGCCAGTACGCCCAGCCCGTGATCGAGCCGGCCAAGGGCGACCGCCGTTTCAAGCACGACGACTGGCAGCAGAATTTCCTCTACGACTACATCAAGCAATCCTACCTGATCGCCGCCAAACACCTGCACCAGACGGTCGGCAGCGTGCAGGGACTCGACGACCAGACCGCCAGAAAGGTCGACTTTTACACGCGTCAATACATCGACGCGCTGTCGCCCTCCAACTTCGTGCTCACGAATCCCGAAGTGCTGCGCGAAACCGTCGCGTCCGGGGGCCAGAATCTCGTCAAGGGACTCAACAACCTGCTCGAAGACCTCGAAAGCGGCAACGGCCAGCAGGTCCGCGTGAAGATGACCGATCCGTCAGCGTTCCAGGTCGGCGGCAATCTTGCCATCACGCCCGGCAAGGTCGTGTACCAGAACGAGCTCATGCAACTCGTGCAGTATGCGCCGCTGACGGAGGAAGTGTACCGGCGCCCGCTGCTGATACTGCCGCCGTGGATCAACAAGTTTTACATCCTCGACATGCGCGAAAACAATTCCTTCGTGCGCTGGGCGACCGCGCAGGGGCACACCGTGTTCATCGTGTCATGGATCAATCCCGACGCCTCGCTCGCCGCGATTACTTTCGACCAGTACATGCTGCACGGCCCGCTCGATGCGCTCGCCGCGATCGAAAAAGCGACGGGCGAGCGCGACATCGACGCCATCGGCTTTTGTCTGGGCGGCACGCTGCTGGCGACCACACTCGCCTACATGGCGGCGACGAAGGACGACCGCATCAAATCCGCGACGTTCTTCGCCACCATGATCGATTTCGCCGAGCCCGGGGAACTCGAAATTTTCGTCGATGAAAAGCAGGTCGCGAGCCTGGAAAAGAAAATGCAGGAGCGCGGTTTCCTGGAAGGCTCGGAAATGGCGACCACTTTCAACATGCTGCGCGCGAACGATCTCATCTGGTCGTTCGTCGTCAACAATTATCTGCTCGGCAAGGATCCGTTCCCGTTCGATCTGTTGTTCTGGAACTCGGATTCGACCCGCATGCCGGCGGCGATGCACAGCTTCTATCTGCGCAACATGTACATCAATAACCTGCTGCGCCAGCCCGGCGGCATGACGCTGAACGGCGTGCCGATCGACCTCGGTAAAGTCAAAGTTCCGCTTTATTTCGCATCCACCCTCGAAGATCACATCGCGCCATGGAAATCCACCTACGCGGGCGCGCAACTCTTTGCCGGGAAAGTGCGCTTCGTGCTGGGCGGCTCCGGCCATATCGCCGGCATCATCAACCCGCCGGCGGCGAAAAAGTACGGTTACCGGACCAACGACAAGCGCGCGAATACGCCACAGGAGTGGCTTGAAGCCGCCACCCAGCACGCGGGTTCGTGGTGGAGCGACTGGGCCACGTGGGTCGAACCCTACGCGGGCGACAAGGTCGCGGCGCGCGTGCCCGGCAAAGGCAAACTCAAAGCGCTCGAAGACGCGCCCGGCTCGTTCGTGAAACTGCGCCTGGATGTCAAGAAAGCCGCGGCCTGATACCGCGGGCAGGCGCGCTGCCTGAAGAATTCACCCCGGCGTCCGCCGCAACTGCCCGAGATGGCGCAGCCCCTGAATCGCGCGGCTGCCGTACCACGAAGTCATCTCGCCGTCGATCAGGCTGACGGTGCAATGCGCTGCCGGCGGCAACCGCTTTTGCACCAGGGCCACATCGCGCTCGCGAAACCGGTACGGTTCGCTGCTGAGCAGCACGTGGTCAACGTTCGCGAGCGTCGCGGCGTCGAGCTCGATCTCGGGGTAACGCACACGCGCCGCCGCCGGCTGCGTGTCCCAGCCGATGAGCGCGAGCGTGCGCGCGATGTACGTGTCGCGCGAAACCGTCATCCACGGCTTGCGCCAGATCAGGTACAGCACGTCCTGCCGCGGCAGCCCGGCGCAGCCGGCGACAACGTCGTTGTAAGCGCGCTCGAACGCGTCGCACAATTGCTCCGCGCGCGCGACGCGGTCGAAAATGCCGCCCAGCAACCGATACAACGCCAGATTGTCGCGCGGCGCCAGCGGATGCGTGACGATGATGGCGGGAACGAAGCGCGCGAGCTCATCGACCGCCGGTTTTTCGTTTTCGTCGATGTTGACGATGACGTGCGTCGGCGCGAGTTCGCGGATGCGTTCGGGTTTGATATCCTTGGTGCCGCCGACTTTCGGGATCCGGCGCACGATTGCGCGCGGATGAATGCAAAAACCCGTGCGCCCGACGAGCGCATCGCCAAGCCCGAGGTCGCATATGAGCTCGGTAATGCTCGGCACGAGCGACACGATGCGCGGCGGCGCCGTAACCGCGACGTGGCGCGTGCCGGCGGCGTCGACCAGATCATGCCGCGGTGGATTTTGCGTTGGTAATGGCACCGGCGTAAGCTAGCCCAAAGGGTGCATGGATTATGACCGATTTGAGCGTCCAGAAGAGCACCGCGCCGCGCGCCGGGCAGGCGAAGCACAAGATACGCATGGTCACCGCCACCAGCCTCTTTGACGGCCATGACGCATCGATCAACGTCATGCGCCGCATCCTGCAGGCCAGCGGCGCGGAGGTCATCCATCTCGGTCACAACCGCTCGGTGGACGAGATCGTCACCGCCGCGCTGGACGAAGACGCGCAGGGCATCGCCGTCAGCTCGTACCAGGGCGGCCACCTCGAGTTCTTCAAATACATGATCGATCTGCTGCGCGAACGCGGCGGCGCGCACGTCAGGGTGTTTGGCGGCGGCGGCGGCGTGATCGTGCCGGCGGAAGTCGCGCAACTGCATGCGTATGGCGTGGCGCGCATCTACACGCCGGAAGACGGCGCCCGCCTCGGCCTGCAGGGCATGATCGACGAGATGCTCGCCGCCTGCGATTTCGATCCGTCGGCGCTGACCGCCCTCGATATCGGGCAGGTCGCGCAGGGCAACCGGCGCGAACTCGCGCGCCTGATTACGGCGCTCGAAAACGCCACGCTCGATGCGCACCTGCGCCAGGAACTTGCGGCGCGCTTGCGCACGGTGAAAAAAGCACCGGTGCTCGGCATCACCGGCACGGGCGGCTCGGGCAAGTCCTCGCTCACCGATGAGCTGGTGCGCCGCCTGCGGCTCGATCAAAGTGACCGGTTCAAAATCGCCCTCGTCGCGATTGACCCGTCACGGCGCAAAAGCGGCGGCGCGCTGCTCGGCGACCGCATACGCATGAATGCGATCGGCAGCCCCAACATCTACATGCGTTCGCTGGCGACGCGCGACGCCCGCGGCGAAATCGCCGCGGGCGTGCCTGACGTGATCGCGGCGTGCAGCATTGCGGGGTTCGATCTGATCGTGGTCGAAACCTCGGGCATCGGCCAGGGCGATGCGGGCATCGTGCCGCTGGTCGACGTGTCGGTCTACGTCATGACACCCGAGTACGGCGCCGCGAGCCAGCTCGAGAAAATCGACATGCTCGATTTCGCCGATTTCGTCGCGATCAACAAGTTCGACCGCAAAGGCGGCGCAGACGCCCAGCGCGACGTGCGCAAACAAGTGCAGCGCAACCGCGCGGCGTTTGATCAAGTGCCGGAGCAAATGCCGGTTTTCGGCACCATCGCCGCGCGCTTCAACGACGACGGCGTCACCGCGCTGTATCACGCGGTGAAGGCGAAGCTCGCCGGCGCCGGGCTGGCGTTCGGGCCGGGCACTCTCGCGCCGGTTGCCGTGCGCGCATCGACCGGCAATGTGGCAATCGTGCCGCCGTCGCGCGTGCGCTATCTGGCGGAAATCGCACAAGCCGTGCGCGGCTATCACGAACGCGCGCGCGGGCAGGTGCGCGTCGCGCGCGAACGCCAGCAATTGACGGCAACGCAGCGCATGTTGCGCGAGTTGCCGTCATCCCGGCGCACGCCGGGATCCAGATCTGATGTCGCCCTGGATTCCGGCGTACGCCGGAATGACGAACTTGAAATACCACTCGACGCGCTGATTGCCGAGCGCGAAAGCGCGCTCGGCGCGGACAGCAAACAACTTCTCGACAACTGGCCGCAGGTGCGCGCCGCCTACTCGGGCGACGGGCACGTGGCGACCGTGCGCGAACGTGAAATCCGCACTGAACTCACGGTGACGACGCTGTCCGGCACGCCGCTGCCGAAAATCGCGCTGCCCGCGTTCGAGGACCACGGCGAACTCCTCAAGTGGTTGCTGCGCGAAAATCTGCCCGGTCGTTTTCCGTTCACGGGAGGGGTGTTCGAGTTCAAGCGCGAGAACGAGGATGTTACGCGCATGTTCGCGGGCGAAGGCGATCCGTTCCGCACCAACCGGCGTTTCCGGATGCTGTCGGAGCATGCGCAGGCAACGCGCCTGTCGACCGCATTCGATTCCGTCACCCTCTACGGCTGCGACCCGTTCGAGCGCCCCGACATTTACGGCAAGGTCGGCAATTCCGGCGTGTCGATCGCGACGCTCGACGACATGAAAGTGCTCTACGGCGGCTTCGATTTATGCGCGCCGGATACGT
>JAYWDM010000434.1:0-11251 GCA_043779885.1 Betaproteobacteria bacterium
TGTTCTTCCTCGCGGATATTCTGGCTCGAAGCCGGCTTAATCCTGTGATGTTACGCGCTTCGTTACGCAGTGCCGCCGCAACGAGCTGGCGATTAGTTCTGGAGTGCCAAGCGGCTCTTCGCGCAGCGCGATGTCCATTTACGCCGCTCCGTCCGGGAATTCGCCGATTACCCGCTGCTCGTGCAGGCGGCGGATTTCGGCCGGCGCAAGTCCGATTTCTTCCAGCACCTGCGCCGTATCCGCGCCGAGAACCGGCGCAGCGCAGGGCGGCGGGACGCGGCTGCCGTTGAACGACAACGGCCCGCGCGCCGACAGCACGCGGCCAAGACCCGGCTGATCGACCTCCGCGAACAGGGGATTGGCGGCCGAGCAGCGGGGGTCTTCCTCGACCAACTGCCGGAAGTCCTGATAGACGCCCCACAGCACGCTGGAGCCGTCGAAGGCGTTCCTGATTTGCGCCAGCGTGCGCGCGGCAAACCACGGTTCCAGCACCGCGCAAATCGCGTGTCTGGCTGCATAGCGCCCGCCTTCGCTGTGGAGATCGACGTCCATCAGCGGACCGATCATGTCGAATTTCGCAGTGAGGCCGGTCGTTTTCCCGATTTCCTTCCATTGCCGGTTCGAGATCGCGACCAGCATGACCTCGCGCTCGTCGGCGGTTGCAAAATTGCGGCCGAACGCGCCGTACAGGTCATTGCCGATGGGTTCACGCGAACTGCCGTTAATCCGCACGTCAGCCACGTAGCCGAGGTTCGCAACCGTGGCGAGCATCACGTCGGACAGTGCGAGCACGACCTCCTGGCCTGTGCCCTCTCGCTGCCGGGTGCGCTCCGCCGCCAACAACCCCGTGGACAGGTAGAGCCCGGCGGTGACATCCCACGCCGGCA
Source organism: Betaproteobacteria bacterium (assembly GCA_043779885.1). Taxonomy (GTDB): domain Bacteria; phylum Pseudomonadota; class Gammaproteobacteria; order Burkholderiales; family SG8-41; genus PALSA-1004. The sequence goes on from JAYWDM010000434.1 coordinate 888, forward strand.
GCACATGATTGACGGGATCTTTGTTCGGACCCGTTGCAATCGGGAATCCGCTCGCGCAGTTGACGGTGTAGTCCATGGCGCCGGAGCCGTCGAAATTGCCGACGAGGCGCATCATGATGAGATCGCTGCGTAACTGCGACAACGCCGCGTAACTCATCCACCCCTTCGCGGGCAAATTGGTAAGCACGATGCCGGCATCGGCACCCGGGGCGCACATGATCGCGCGCGCTAGCTTCTGTCCTTCGGCGGTATCCAGCGCCAGGGTCACCGACTTCTTGCCCTTGTTCAGACTGGCCCAGTAGATGCTGTTGCCGTTCGGTGCGAGCGGCCAGCGGTTGAAATCGATGTTGCCGCCGATCGGATCGATGCGGATGACCTCGGCGCCGAGTTGCGCGAGCGTCATGCCGCCGAGCGGCGCCGCGATGAAAGCCGAGACTTCGACGACACGCAATCCTGTCAATGGCGCATTCATATTATTCCGGCGTCAGTTCGACATGATGTTGGCTGATTTGATGACCTTCGCCCACCGCGCCGTCTCCGACTTGATGAAGTCAGAGAAGTATTCCGGAGTACTGGCAACGGGTTCCGCGCCGTCTGCCGCCAAGCCTTGCATAAACTCCGGCGTGCGCACTATTTTCACCAGTTCGGAATTGAGCCGGCCGACTATCTCCGGCCGCGTGCGGGCTGGCGCCAGCACGCCATACCAGACGCCGGACTGAAATCCCTTATAGCCCGACTCCGCAATCGTCGGCAACTCCGGCACTGCGCTGACGCGTTTGAGGCTGGTTACGGCAATGCCTTTCAGGCGGCCGCTCTTCATGTGCGGCAGCGTCGTCGGCACGTCGTTGAAACCCAGCGAGACTTCACCGCTCATGATCGCCAGCACCGCCTCGCCGGTGCCCCGGTACGGCACGTGGACCATCTGGATACCGGCAGTCGCGTTGAACAGTTCGCCAGACAGATGGCTCGATCCGCCAGTGCTGCCCGACGAAAATGTCAGTTCCCCGCGGCGCGCTTTGGCGAGCGCAACCAGTTCCTTCACCGACTTCGCCGGCACCGAGCGGTGCACCGCCAGGAGATGCGGCGAAGTCGCGATCAGCGACACCGGCGCGAAATCAGTCAGCGCGTCGTAGGGCAGCTTTTTTATCAGGCTGGGGTTCACCGTGAGCGTCGGGGTGGCGATCATGATGGTGTAGCCATCCGCCGGCGCCTTTGCCGCGAGGTCCGTACCAATGACTCCGCTGCCGCCCGTTCGGTTATCAACCACCACCGTCTGGCCCAGCGCTTCGGTGAGCTTTTGCGCGAGCTTGCGCGCTATCAGGTCGGTGCCGCCGCCCGCCGCGAATGGCGCAATGAAGCGGATCGTCCGCGTCGGGTAGGATTGCGCGGAACAGACGTTCACGAGCACAAGCCCCATTATGAGCCCCGGCAATAGTCGTTTCATATCTGCCCGCTCCATCGCTTAGCTCTTGAAGTAGTCGTCGCTCGCCTTCACGGCGGCGTCGACGCCGGATCGCCTCACTTCGCGCAGGAAATTGAATTCACCTTCACGGAAATGCAGATTGCTCGCCCAGCCGCCAACGACTGCGGCCGTCGCGAGGCCCGTATTGATCTGCATCTTGGCCAGCGAAGCGAAAACGACGTGCTTCTCGGTGATGATGCCGTCACGCATGACCTGGGTGCAAAGTGTTGCGACCTTGTCGACGGTTGCGTCGAGAGTGGCATCGGTCACGACCTCATCGATCAGGCCATAGGCAAGCGCGTCGCGCGCCGGCCACTCGAAGCCGCAGTACATCAGCTCTTTCGCGCGCTTCAATCCGACCGCGGCGACGAGCATGGAAATGTCGCCGTCGACGCCGACATGCCGCCAGCGCGGATTGGCGAAGCGTGCGCTGTCGGCGGCAAACACGAGATCGCAGTAAAGCGCTAAGTAGAGCCCTACTTCGTGGCACAGGCCTTTGGCGGCGAGCAGGGTGATCTTCGGACTATGCAGCAGACGTCCGTAAAGCCCGTTGGGCCCCCACCACAGCGCGTCCAATGCGAGCAGGCGCGCGCGCTGGCTCGGCACTTTGCGACTCGAGCCGCCCGGCGCCGCCTTGTAGATCTGCTCCACCTCGGCAGGATCGAAGCCGCGTGTCAGATTCGCGCCCGCCGCCGAGATGACTATCACCTTGATCGCATCCTCGTTTTCCAGCCGGGTCAGGGCGGTGCGAAATGCGGCCACCATAGCCATCGAAAAAGCGTTCTCTTTCTCCGGCCGCTGGATGACGATGCGGCCGATGTGGGACGCCACATCACTTTCACACCTGATATGCGCGCTCATCGCGCCGCCCCCGCCGCCGGCGACGGGACCGCGTCCCAGTAGCGCTGCATGGCGGCCGCGTAGAACCCCGCCATATCGAATTCGCGCCCGACCCCCTGCGCGTCGAGGCAGGTCTCCACATTGATTTTCGACATGGCAACACCGTCGAGCGGCATGCGCGTTACGGCGCGCGCCAGTTTCAGCGTTCGTGCGTCGAGTTCGCCGTCCGGCGCAATGACATTGATGAGGCCGGCGTCGAACGCCTCGCGCGCCGTCAACGCGCCGCCGCTTAACAGCCACGATTTCGCCCGGTTAAGCCGCATGGTGAGCGCAGCGAGCACCAGGTTCGCTTCCGGCAACGCGGCGAACGGCGACTCGAATGTCGCGTCACTCGTTGCTACGGTCAGGTCCGAGCACAGCACGAGGAAACTGCCGGCGCCCGCACATTGCCCGCTCACCGCTGTGATGACGACTTTTTTGCAGAAACAGACGTTTTGATAAAGCCCGGACGATGCGGCGTACGCTGCGTGCCACGCCGACCAGATTTTGTCTCTGCGTTGCTGCGCGGCGGCCGCGAGCTCCGCGGGTGATGCGGCGGGACTGAAATCACCGCCGCTCGAACGTATGACGATGGCCTTGATGTCGTCGCTGTCCGCCGCATCGCGTATGGCGTCGCGCAGTTCGAGGCCATACGCCAGGTCGTGGACCGACAACGGCCGGCAGTCCGGCAGGGTGATCGTTGCGACTGCGTCTGCCTGGGTTACCGTGATCATTTCGTCTCCCTCGATTTGCTCGCCGCAGCCACGCGTGCCTTGTCGGCGTCGAGCGCACCACCCACACCGGACTTTTTGACGTTGGTCCAGAAGTGCGCTTCATCCTTCTCCGCCTGCAGAAAGTGTGAAAAAAGCAGGCCCGTGATTTCGCGCACGCTGGTATCGAACAACCCTTCCGCCGCGCGCACCCGCGCCTTGTAGTACGCGAGCAGTTCGGCCGGCTTGCTGGCGATCTCCCCGGCGAGCCGATTCGTCGTGGCTTCGATCTCATCGGCAGGCACGCACCTGCACGCCAAGCCCAGCCGGTAAGCGTCCTCGCCGGTAAACGGGAACGCGGTGTAACCCGCCCGCCGCGCGGCCTTGGTGCCGATAATGCGGTTGATATGTATCGCCGACACCGCCCCGGCAGGCCCCAGGAAGCGCGCTTCCAGCGCGCCGATTTTTGCGTCCGCGCTCACGATGACCAGATCCGTTCGGGTCGCAATCATGAAGTACGCGGCGGCAGCGCAATACCCGTGCAACTGCAGGATGGTCACCTTGGAACATCTTGAAATTGCCTGGCTGAAACCCTGGCGGCCGTAATTCATGTCCGTCGCATAGCGATTGGCGGTGGTCAGCGACATGCGGCGCTGCCCGGGTACACGCTGCCCCCAGTCTTCGTTGATCTCGTTGCCGCTGCAGAACGACTTGCCGTTGCCGCGAATGACGATGACGCGCACTTCGTCATCCTGTTCGCTCTGATGGATCAATTCGGCAAGCCGCACGCGCATCGGCACGCTCATGGCGTTGTGCTTCTCCGGCCGGTTGAGCGTAATCCAGGCGATATGCCTGCCCGCGTCCTTTTCGTACAACACCTGTTCCGGCGCGCGCCGCAGGGTCTCCGCATTGCCGTATTGTTTCATTTCGAGCCTTATATAACTCCGTTAAACGGCTCGACCCTCACCCCCAACCCCTCTCCCGGAAGGCGAGGGGAGCGTCGAGCGAAACCGAACTTGCGTCCGGTTTCGGAATGTTCAGCTGGCTGCCGCCATTGACGTGAAGTCAGCGCCCGGCATGATTATTTCATCGCCCGACTCCGCAAATTCCGTGGTCAGCTTCTGCGCTGTGGTGATCTTCTTCATGTAATTGACGACCTCGCTAAACTCCGGATCGGACCGCTTCAGGCACCGCGGTTGCGACTTCTGATTGATCATCACCGGTTGCCAGCTTACACGCTTCAGCTTTTTCGCTTCGACCACGATGTTGACGATCATCCCCTTGCGCGAATCGACCGGGAACGGAAACGTCGGATAATCCGGATCGCGCTTCCAGCCCGGATGCAGGCGCTCCCTGCGCTCCATTCTTTCCGGCTTTTCGAATTCACCCGGCTGGTAATACATGTCGAACGCGAAATTCGCCATGCCGTAGAAGATCGGCTTGCCGCGATAGACCTCGATCGGCTTCAGGATATGCTGATGATGACCCAGGATAATATCCGCGCCGGCGTCGATCGCCGCCCGCCCATACTTCGTCTCGTAGGTCGCCAGCTCTGCTTCCCTGAAATGCAGACCCCAGTGCATGGAGACGACTACCACGTCGACCTGCGCCTTGAGTGTTCGGATATCGCTTAGCATTCCCGCGAGGTCTTCGTCGTTGGGATAGGTGATGATCCGCGGTGGCGTTCCCGGCTGATCGGGCTCCAGCGTTTCGTAGACGGTACGCGCGCGCGCGGGCGCGCAGCCAGGCCGATCGACATCGGCCCAGTAGCGCATGGGCAGTATCGAGCAGTACGCAAGCCAGCCGATGCGGTTGCCATGGTGTTCGATGATGTGGGGCTTGCGCGCCTCGGCAAGGTTCTCGCCGGCACCGAAGACCTTGATCTTGTGCTGCCTGAACTGTTCGAGCATGTCGCGAAATCCTTCGACGCCGTAATCCATGCAATGATTGCTCGCGAGCGACGCAATGTTGAATCCCGCGCGCGCCATCGCCGCGACATTCTCCGGATCTCCGCGCAGCGGCGACGACGTGCCGCTCACATTGAGGCAGCCCAGGTTCGAGTAAACCGCCTCGATCTGACCGAACGCGAAATCCGCCGCCTTGATCTGCGCTTTCACCAGGTCGAATATCGAGTCGGGATCGGGACGGTTCCCCGCCAGGTCACCAACCGCAACCATGTTCGTCGTGTAAGTCATCTCGAATACCCTTCCGGTAATTGGCTGGCCCGCGAACTACTTGTCCTGCATGTCCTGCAGATTGGCCTGTTTGGCAACCACTGCCCATTTCTTTATCTCCGACTGCAGGAAAACTCCGAACTGCTGCGGCGGCATGCCGACGATCTGCACCCCCTGCGAGGTCAGCGTCTGTGTTACCTCGGGGGTGCGCACGACGGCGAGCATGTCGGAGTAGATCTTGTTGACGATGGGCGCGGGAGTTCCGCCGCGCGCCAGGACGCCATACCACGTTACCGATTCAAAGTTCTTGAGACCCGATTCAATCATCGTGGGCAGATCGGGAACTATCGCCGAGCGCTTTGCGCTCGTTACGGCGAGCGCTTTGATTCTGCCTGCTTTCACGTGCGGCATGCCGGACAAAACCGTTGCGAACATGAAGTCGACTTCGCTGCTGAGCAAAGCGGTAATGACCGCCGAGGCGCCCTTGTACGGGATATGGGTCGTCTTCACCCCAGCCATGTAGTTGAACATGATGCCGCTAAGATGACCCGGGCCGCCGATGCCCGGCGCGCCGAAATTGAGCTGCCCCTCGCGCGTTTTCGCGAGGCTGATAAGTTCCGCGACCGAGTTCACTTTCAGCGACGGCCGCACGACGAGTATGGCCGGACCTTCGAGAACATTACTGACCGGAGCCAGGTCGCGAATGAGGTCATACGGAAGTTTTTTTATGCTCGGATGCACCGCGTGCGAGGTGATGATCAGCACGAGCGTGTGCCCATCGGGCGGGGAATGGGCGGTCAGATCGACGCCGATGGTCGCATCGCCGCCCGGGCGGTTATCGACCACGATCGACTGGTTCCAGTGCGTCGACAGACCACGTGTAATGATCCTGACCAGCGCGTCCGCGCCCCCGCCGGGGGAATACGGCACGATGAAGCGCACGGGACGTTGCGGGAAGTCTGCCGCAACAGCGGCAGCCGGACCCGCGATTAAGGCGGTCAGCACCATGGCCACGAACATTTTATTTTGCATTACCTTTCCTCCATGCCTGCCCCATCCGGCGGGACTTCGAAAACCACTGGTGTTGCCGCCTGTCCGGCGTGACGCGCTCAGACGCGCGCAGGCGCGCCAGTACACGCTTTCGCCTCGTCAGCCGAGTAACCAAGCATGTCGCGCAGAACTTCAACGGTGCTTTGCCCCAGACCGGGGACATGCGGCCGCGGCGAAGTCTGCAGGCCCGGCATCTGAAACGGTGCACTCGGGACCCAGTAGGCCCCTGCTGCATCCTCCACCCGGGACAAAGCGCCTCGCGAACGCAGTTGAGGGTCCGCCATGGCTTCACTCACGGACATGTAACGGGTGCACGGCACGCCACCGGCCACGAGCATGCTTTCCACCTCCTGCCCGGAGCGTTCGCGCGTCCAGAGTTCGATCAATGCCATGAATTCGGACCAGTTTTTCTCGCGCGTGCCCGACGTGGTAAAGCGCGGATCAGCCAGCCACTCGGGATGGCCGACGACGTGTGTCAGTTGCTCGAAATTCTTCTGGCTCGTCGGCGCCACCACCACGTAGCCGTCGCGCGTCTTCAACGGTGGATACACGCGGGTTTTTTCCTTCGATGGAGCCTGCGCTTCCTGCCACTCCGATACGAGTATGTTGAGCATGCAATCGAGCAGCGCGACGTCAATGTACTGTCCCTGCCCCGTGCGTTCGCGGCGATAGAGCGCCGACTGGATCGCCGCAAACGCCGACATGCCGCCGAATACGTCGGCAGTGTAGGTCGCGGTATTTGCAGGCCGCTCGCCGCCCTGGTACTCCACTTGTGCGAGATCGAACCCGCTGGCAGCGTGAATGATGGGCGCATAGGCCGGGCGCTGCGCATTCGGTCCTAGTTGTCCAAAGCCGGAAATCGAGCAGTAAACGACCCGCGGATTGAGTTCAGCGACCGCTTTGTAGCCTACGCCCAGCCGCTCCGCGACGCCGGGCCGCCAGTTTTCGACGATGATGTCAACATCGCGCGCGAGCGCGATCGCTGCCGTGCGTCCCGCAGCGGTTTTCAGATCAAGGACTATGCTGTGCTTGCCGCAATTCAGATGTCCAAAGAAGCTGCTGTGGCCCTCGCGCACAGGCCGCCGGGTTCGGTTGTGATCGCCGCTCGGCGGCTCGACCTTGATGACCTGTGCGCCCAGGTCGGCAAGCAAACGGGTGCAATACGGCCCCGACAACATGTTCGTAAAATCCAGCACCCGCACACCATCCAGTGGTGCGTCCATCGCAGCAGTTTTGCTCACAATGTTTCCTTCAGCAGTAACAGGTTGGTTGGCATCAGTTGACCGTGATCTTCGCTTCTGTGATGACCTTGGCCCAGCGCGCAATCTCGTGCTTGATGTAATCGCCGAAGTACTCGGGAGTACTGGCCACCGCCTGCGCGCCTTCGGCGTTCAGGCTCTCAAGAAAGTCCGGACTGCGCACGACTTTCACCAGCTCGGTGTTGAGCCGCGCAATTATTTCGGGCGCGGTACGCGCCGGCGCGAGGACTCCGTACCAGATACCGGACTGGAATCCGGGATAGCCGGACTCCGCGATAGTGGGCAAATCCGGCAGCTGCGGCGAGCGTTTCGAACCCGTGAGCGCGATACTGCGCAGGCGGCCGCTCTTTACCTGCGGCAGCATGCTGACGAGATCGACGAAACCCAGCGAAACTTCTCCGCTCACGATCGCCAGCACGGCCTGCCCGCCGCCGCGATAAGGCACATGCGTCATCCTGATTTTAGCCATGGAATTGAACAATTCTCCGGCAAGGTGGCTCGAACCGCCCGTGCTGCCGGAGGAGAACGTCAGGCGTTCAGGATGCGCCCGCGCAAGGATTACGACATCTTTAACGGTCTTCGCCGGCACGGACGGGTGAACTGCAAGCAGGTGCGGCGCGGTTGCGATCAACGACACCGGCGCGAAGTCGCGGATCGGATCGTACGGCAGTTTGCGCATCAAACCGGGATTCACCGTAAACGTCGGTGTCGTCATCATGATGGTGTGGCCGTCCGGCGCGGACTTGGCCGTCGCGTCGGTTCCTATGACGCCGCTGCCACCGGTTCGATTGTCGACGACAACGGACTGCCCGAGCGCTTCAGTCAGCTTCTGCGCGAGTTTGCGCGCGATCAGATCGCTGCCGCCGCCGGCGGCAAACGGCGCGATGAACCGGATTGAGCGGCTGGGATAAACCTGTGCAGAACTGGTGGCTGCGAACGCGCACGCCATGACCAGGCCGGCGATGACCCTTTGCATGGCTGCCCCGCGCGCTTGCCGCGTCTGCACGGCAACGCTCAAATGATGCGCTCCTGGCGCCACAGTTGCAGCTTCTCCTCGCTGAAGCCGGTCTTGCGCAGCCGCTCGCTGGTGTGTTCGCCCAGGGTCGGCGCCGCACGGCGCTGAGAAGACGGCTTGGAGTTGAACGTGATGGGACAGCGCACCTCTTTGAGCTTGCCCAGTTTGGAGTGATCTGTCGTGACGATGAGGCCGTCAATCGCTTTCTCGAAGGTCTGGAGTGACTCCTTGATCGTCAGGACGGGCGCCGCCAGCACGCTGTGCTTGTTGAAGATTTTCAGCCATTCGGCGCTCGGGCGGCGCAGCATTTCGGCGTCCAGTATGGCGACCAGTTCCGTGCGGTTTTTGACCCGGTCCCAGTTGTCCTTGAATTTCGGCTCCACCAGCAGGTCTTCGCGCCCCAGGGCGGCGCACAGTTCCTGCCACGACGCACGGTGAAAGGCGCCCACTACGACGTATTTGCCATCGGCCGCCTTGAAGGCCTGATAGGGCACTAATTGCGGGTGGCCGCTGCCCTGCCGCGTATAGTTCGGTTCGCCGTTCAACACGCTTACCACGTAGTTCGGCATCAGCGCGTAGGCAGCTTCCAGCAGGGAAATCTGCACGTGCGCACCCTCGCCGGTTTGATTTCTCTTGTGCAGCGCGCTCAAGATGCCGATCGTCGCCAGCATCGCGCCCGACGCATCGACAACCGGCGTGCCGGTTTTCGATGGCGCCGAATCCGGGTCGCCTGTCACGTCCAGAAGGCCGGAATACGCCTGGCCGATAATGTCGTTGCCGCCGACTTCCTCGAACCCCTTGGCGCCGCCGAATGCCGAAATCGAGCAATAGATGAGACGCGGGTTTACTGCGCGAAGATCTGCATAGCCAAGACCCCACGCCGCCATGCGATGGGCGCGAAAATTTTCGATCAGTATGTCGCACTCGGCCGCCAGTGCGCGAACGATCTCCTGTCCGGCGGGCTTGCGGATATCGACCGTCAGCCCCTCCTTGCCGCGATTGATGCCGAGAAAATAACCGCTCTCCCCCTGCCCGACGTAATCGTCGGTTGCGCGAATCAAATCGCCGCGGCCCGGTTTCTCGATCTTGATGACTTCGGCGCCCATGTCACCCAGCAGCATTGCGCTGAAAGGCGCCGCCAGCGCAGTGCCCAGATCCAGTACTTTCAATCCGCCAAGGTTGGACATCGATATCTCCTCCTGATTATTGGTGACCTTAGTGCACGCCCGCGGCCCATCGCGTGTTGCTGCCCATTTCACATGCAAGTGCGGCAGAATACGGCGGAAATCCCATAGACAAAAGTAATTTGTTTCGATACCTTATAATTGTCGATTATGAACTTGCAGCAGCTCAGGTATGTCCGCGAAGTCGCCGCCAATGGACTGTCGGTGTCGAGGGCGGCGAAGGCGCTGCACACGTCGCAGCCCGGCGTCAGTCAGCAGATACGCTTGCTGGAGGAAGAACTGGGTGTGAACATCTTCACCCGCGAAAAAAACCGCTTAAGCGGCCTGACCGGGCACGGTCAGCTGATCGTGGAGCGGCTCAACTCGGCTTTGTCAGACATCGACTATGTCCACGCCTACGCCAAGGCATTGGGGACAGGTGGCAAGCAGGAACTTATTATCATCACCTCACACACCCAGGCACGCTACGTGCTCCCGACAGTGCTGGAGGCATTTTCCAGGCAACACCCGACCGTTCGGGTGGACGTGAGGCACGGCAGTTCTGCCGACATCACCAGCGCACTGGTTTCACGCGCGGACGCGATCGGCATCGTCCCCGGCGAGATTCCGTTCCCGAAGGATATTCTGGCCT
>JAYWDM010000435.1:0-4036 GCA_043779885.1 Betaproteobacteria bacterium
TCGTCCAGCACCGAGCCGGTGCGGATCTGGCTCACCACCATGTTGTGGCGGGCGGATTCGATATTAATAGCGGTCATGCGGTTCTCCGTAAGGCTGATAATTGATACCCCTACTTCGCGGGGTGGGGAAAGCCTAAGCGCAGCCGCCGGGGCAAGCAAGCCGGGCGGCATTAATAGCCCTATCAACACCGGCTGATCGCTTCTTAAAGTTGCTTTCCCCGCCGGGTTCCATTAGCTTGCATCCCTATACAGCTAGGGGTGCCCGCCGACATATTCCGGCCGGGCTGAGACACACCCTTTGAACCTGACCCGGTTTATACCGGCGTAGGGAAGCACGCAGACCCGCAATATTTCCGTGCTCCCTGTGCCTTCCAACCCTGGAGGTGACCCATGAGCGCGATGCCGAAAGAATTTCTCACCACCACCGCACGCCTGTCGGAAGAAGCCACGCGCCCCTTTCCGAATTCGCGCAAGGTGTATGTCAGCGGCTCACGCGCGGGTATACGCGTCGGCATGCGCGAGGTCGATCAAACCTCGACGCCGCTCGCGCACGGCGAGGAGGCCAATCCGCCGATTCCGGTGTACGACACCTCCGGTCCGTTCACCGACCCGGCGGCGAACATCGACCTGCTCAAGGGCCTGGCCGCATTGCGCGCCGCATGGATTGCGGATCAACGACACCGAAGAACTCGCCGGTCCGTCTTCCGATTACGGCCGCGCGCGTGCCAGCGATCAGAAACTCGCCAGCCTGCGCTTCGAGCACATCCGCAAGCCGCGTCGCGCCAAGGCCGGCAAAAACGTTTCGCAGATGCACTACGCGCGCCAAGGCATCGTGACGCCGGAGATGGAGTACATCGCCATCCGCGAATCCATGCAGCTCCAGCAGCTGCGCAAAGACCCGCGCTACACCAAACTCCTGCGCCAGCACAAAGGCCAGAACTTCGGCGCCGCCATCCCCGAGGAAATCACGCCTGAGTTCGTGCGCGCCGAAGTCGCCCTCGGCCGCGCCATTATCCCGGCCAACATCAACCACCCGGAACTCGAGCCGATGATTATCGGCCGTAACTTCCTGGTGAAGATCAACACCAACATCGGAAATTCCGCAGTGACTTCGAGTATCGAAGAAGAGGTCGAGAAAATGGTGTGGTCGGCGCGCTGGGGCGGCGACACGCTCATGGATCTTTCCACCGGCAAGAACATCCACGAAACCCGCGAGTGGATTATTCGCAACGCGCCCATGCCCATCGGCACGGTTCCGATTTATCAGGCCCTGGAAAAAGTGAACGGCAAGGCCGAAGACCTCACTTGGGAAATGTTCCGCGACACGCTCATCGAGCAGGCCGAGCAGGGCGTGGACTACTTCACCATTCATGCCGGTGTGCGCCTCAAGTACGTGCCGCTCACCGCGCAGCGCGTTACCGGCATCGTCTCGCGCGGCGGCTCCATCATGGCCAAGTGGTGTCTCTCGCACCACAAGGAGAATTTCCTCTACACGCATTTTGAAGACATCTGCGAAATCATGCAGGCGTATGACGTGAGCTTCAGCCTGGGCGACGGCCTGCGCCCCGGCTGCATCGCCGACGCCAACGACGCCGCGCAGTTCGGCGAACTCGAAACCTTGGGTGAGCTGACAAAAATTGCGTGGAAGCACGACGTGCAAGTGATGATCGAAGGCCCCGGCCACGTGCCCATGCAACTCATCAAAGAGAACATGGAAAAAGAACTGACCGATTGCTTCGAGGCGCCGTTCTATACCCTGGGGCCACTGACCACCGACATCGCCCCCGGCTACGACCATATTACGTCCGCCATCGGCGCCGCCCAGATCGGCTGGTACGGCACCGCCATGCTTTGCTACGTCACGCCGAAAGAACATTTGGGATTGCCCAACAAGCAGGACGTGCGCGACGGCATCATCACCTACAAAATCGCCGCCCACGCCGCCGACCTTGCCAAGGGCCACCCCGGCGCGCAGTTGCGCGACAATGCCCTCAGCAAGGCGCGCTTCGAGTTCCGCTGGGAAGACCAGTTCAATCTCGGCCTCGACCCCGACAAGGCGCGCGACTTCCACGACGAGACCATGCCCAAGGATGCGCACAAGAGCGCGCACTTCTGCTCCATGTGCGGCCCGCATTTCTGCTCCATGAAGATCACCCAGGACGTGCGTGAGTATGCGGCGCAGCAGGGTATCGAAGATGCAGCGTTGGCGCTACAGCAAGGTATGCAGGAAAAGGCGCGGGAATTCCACGACGCCACTCTGCCGAAAGATGCCCACAAGGTCGCGCACTTCTGCTCCATGTGCGGGCCTAACTTCTGCTCCATGAAGATCACCCAGGACGTACGCGACTACGCGGCATCGTTGGGGGTGACCGAAGAAGAGGCGTTGAAGAAGGGCATGGAAGCGAAGGCGGTGGAGTTTGTGCGTAAGCGCTCCACAAACCCCAGACTTGTCACCTGATTCCAATTTCTGCATTCTTGTAACCTCTAAAACGAGAGGGAACGAGCATGAAGATGGGAACAGAATTCTGGGTGGGGCATGTGGCGGCGGCCAAGATTGCTTCGATTTCTGCAAGTGAGTATGCAAGGCGGCACGGCATCTCGGTGGCGGCCTTGTATTATTGGCAACGCAAGCTGCGCGCAGCCACCGCCGGCACGCCCAAAGAAGTAACGAAGCATGCCAAGTCAGTACACGCCAGTAAATTCGTGGCACTACGCGTGCTGGATAAAGTGGTTGCACCTTCCTGCCAGTACACGTTGGTGTTGCCGTCTGACCTACGTTTGGAAATGTCGGCACTGCCGTCGCCGGAATGGCTAGCTGCATTGGCGCACGCCACACAGGGAGTGCGCTGATGCATCCGGGCTGTGATATCGAACAAGTCTATTTGTGCCGGGAGCCTGTCGACTTCCGGAAATCAATCAACGGGCTGAGTGTGCTGGTCGAACAGGCGCTGGAGTTGAACCCGTTCGGCAGCGCGCTGTATGTTTTTATCAATCGCCAGCGCGACAAGATCAAGGTGCTATATTGGCATCGCAATGGTTTTTGTCTGTGGCTGAAACGCCTGGAGGCAGAGAAATTTGCCTGGCCGCGAGACGGCGAATCCGCCACGCAGCTGATCGGTCTGCACGAGCTCGAATGGCTGCTCGAAGGTTTCGATTTATGGGCAAATAAACCGCATAAAATACTGGATTATGCTTCTGTTTCATAAGGATTTTTGCTACAATCTGACATGCATTCAGCCACCCTTAAATCTTCGCTTTTACCTTCCAGATTCAACCTCCCCGAGGTCAATTTGCCTGAGGTATTGCCGACCGATGTCGCAGCGTTAACGGCATTGCTGTACGCATTACATGGAGCGCACACGGAGGTCAAGTTTCAAGCATTGAGCCACATCCAGCACCTGCTCGAACAATTCATCCTGGCGCGCCATCGCTACTTTGGCACCAGCTCAGAACAACTATCGGGTCAAGCCCGATTGTTCGATGAGGCCGAAGTCTTGGTGGCGGAGTCCACTGAAACGCAAGACCTCGCACTGGTTCCACCTGCGGTATCCGATGCCAGCAAGATCACACCAGCGGTTAAGGCACGCGGCAAGCGGAGTCCGTTACCTGTCGAGTTGCCGCGCATCGAGATCGTGCACGACGTACCCGAAGCACTTCGCACCTGTGACTGCGGCACACCGATGGTGGTGATCGGTCAGATCGTTAGCGAGCAGCTCGACATCGTGCCGATGCAGGTGCGCGTGCTGCGTCACATACGCAACACCTATGGCTGCCCCGAGAGCATCCATGCACCGACTACAGCAAAATTGCCACTACAACCGCTGCCCAAGAGCAACGCCAGCCCCGATTTTCTGGCCATGCTGTTGACGGTCAAGTTTGTCGATGGCTTGCCGCTGGCCCGCTTCGAATACGTGCTTGATCGCCACGGTGTTTCGGTGCCACGCCAGACGCTGGCGCGCTGGGTGATCGGCACAAGTCTCATGCTGCAACCGCTGCACAATCTGATGCGCGATACCTTGTTTGACGGCCCGTTCATG
>JAYWDM010000436.1:0-11136 GCA_043779885.1 Betaproteobacteria bacterium
GTAAAGCGCCAATCCCAGCTTTCGCGCTCGCCGCCGGCGGCGAAATCCTTCACGTACAGCTTGCCGCCAAGCAGCGGGATTTCAATGTCGCGCATGCGCACTTGAGCACCGCGCGTCTCGATCGGCAGATCGGCAGCGCCGAACGGCACGCCCAGCAGTTCGCCGCCTGCCAGCCGCAGTTTCGCGGTGGTGCTCTGATCGCGCTGCCACGGCATGCTCCCCGTGAGCCCGAACAACGCGAAGCGACGGCGTTTGTCCTCGATCGATACGCGCCGGAATTCCAGGCCGGCCGCGATCACCGCGCCGTCCTTCACTTCGAGCGCAATATCGGCGTCACCGTCGCAGCGCAAATCCGCCAGCGGCGTGCCCTGCAGCGCCGGCTTCAGCAGCTTGTCATACAGCGTGGCAATCCCGAGATTGGCGCTTTTCAGATTGGCCGAATTGAGTGTGCCGCCAATGCGATCGAGCGTCGCGCTGAAATCGAGGCCACCGATTCCCGCGAGGGCGAGGTGGCCGCGTTCGACGGCGACGCGCTGCGCATCCAGCGTGCCGGCCATGCCTAGTGCATGGCCGTTGCCACCGACGAACAACGGTTGCCAGAACACATCCCCGCTTTTCCAGTCAAGCCGGCTTTGCCACTGCCATTGTCCGCCGCGCTGGTGTGCCTGCAGCGACAATACCGCGGCAATTTTTTCACCCGCATGCAGTCCGCTGTCGTCGCCAAAACCGAAGTTGGCGAACGTCAGCTCCGCGCTGGCCTGCGCGCTGCCGCCATCGCTGAACATTACCCTGCCGCTGACCGCGCCCGCATTCGGCTTGGGCCATGCAGACGGCCACCACGCATTAAACCGCGTCAATGCTCCATTGCTGACCACGAGCGTCAACGTGCGCTCCGCCGCGCGGGTTTCCAGCGTCAGCCGCCACGCCTCGTTGGCGGCCGGGCTGAGTGTGAGATCGAGGTTATTGGTGCGCGTCGAATAGCGGAAGCTGAGCGGGATCTTGGCCGGAACCTGCAGTGCGCCCTGCGCGCACGTCAGTTGATCCCGCGCCTGCCGCAAATCGGGACAGGTCAGGCGCACGTCACGCCAGGTTTGCCCCGCAACGGTGACCTCGGCGATCTGCAGATCGAGCGTCGTCGTACGGGCCGCACGCAACACACCGGTGATGCGGTGCGCCGCCAGCGACGGCCCTTCGATGCGGTCGATGGTGAGCGCGATCTGCTGCGCCGGGGCGCAGACCGCGAACAGCATGCCACCGATGAAGCCCGCCAGCCGCGCGCGTCGCAGCGCCCGTGGTTCAGGCAGGAAATATCCCCGTCGAAAGATAGCGGTCGCCTCGATCGCACACGATACTGACGATGACCGCGTTGCTGACTTCCGCCGACACCTGCAATGCCGACCACAGGGCGCCGCCCGAAGAGACGCCGGCAAATATTCCTTCCTCGCGCGCGAGGCGGCGCGTCATGTTCTCGGCATCGGCCTGGGTAACCTCGATCACGCGATCGACACGGCTCCAGTCGCAGATTTTCGGCAGATAGGCGGCCGGCCACTTGCGGATGCCTGGAATCTGGGAGCCATCCGCCGGCTGGCAGCCGACGATCTGGATCGCGGGGTTTTTTTCCTTGAGAAAGCGCGAGACACCCATGATGGTGCCGGTGGTTCCCATGCTGGAAACGAAATGCGTGACCGTGCCGCCGGTGTCGCGCCAGATTTCAGGACCCGTGCCTTCATAGTGCGCAAGCGGATTGTCCGGATTGGCGAATTGATCGAGGATCACGCCCTTGCCTTCGTCGCGCATTTTCTCCGCGACGTCGCGCGCCATTTCCATGCCGCCGGTCTGCGGCGTCAGTACGATCTGCGCGCCGAATGCCGCCATCGTTTGCCGGCGTTCGATCGACAGATGTTCGGGCATCACCAGCACCATGCGATAACCCATCATTGCCGCCGCCATCGCCAGCGCAATACCGGTATTGCCGCTGGTCGGCTCGATCAGCGTGTCTCCCGGCCTGACTTCGCCGCGCTGCTGCGCGCGCTTGATCATTGACAGCGCGGGCCGGTCCTTGACCGACCCCGCCGGATTATTGCCCTCGAGCTTCGCCAGTACCGCGTTGCTGGTTGCCCCGGGCAGGCGCTGCAGCCGTACGAGCGGGGTGTTGCCGACGCATTGTTCCAGCGTATTC
Organism: Betaproteobacteria bacterium; assembly: GCA_043779885.1. Lineage (GTDB taxonomy): Bacteria > Pseudomonadota > Gammaproteobacteria > Burkholderiales > SG8-41 > PALSA-1004. The sequence continues at coordinate 2,180 of JAYWDM010000436.1, forward strand.
TGCATTCAGGTCACTCCGTTGTGCGCGCGAAAAGTGCATCAATATACCGCGTAACGCCCTCTTCGACCGTCAGCAGGGGCGCGGTATAGCCGGTGCGGCGCAGCGCGCTGATATCGGCTTGGGTATAACTTTGGTATTTTCCCGCAAGTTCGGCTGGAAACGGTATGTATTCGATGACTCCCTGCCCCTGCATTTCAGTCAGGGCCAGCGCTTGCTGGTTGTTGTGCCTGCGGCAGGCGTTTACGGTTGCGACGGCGACATCGTTGAAGCTCTGCGCCGCGCCGGTACCAACGTTGAAAATACCCGACTGCCGGGGGTTATCGAGAAAGAATAAATTGACAGCGACCGCATCCGTGACCGCTATGAAATCACGGCGCTGTTCGCCATTGTCATAACCGCCGCTGCCTTCGAACAGACTGATTTTGCCGCTGGTTCGATACTGGTTGAAGAAATGAAACGCCACCGACGCCATGCGTCCCTTGTGCTGCTCGCGCGCGCCGTATACATTGAAATAGCGCAATCCGACCACCTGCGCGGTGCGTTCCGTCCAGTTGCGCCGGACATACTGGTCGAACAGAAACTTGGAATAGCCGTATACGTTGAGCGGCGCCTCGCACGCGCGGTCTTCGCGGAATTCATGACCCGCGCCGTACACCGCCGCCGAGGACGCGTAGATATACGGCACTTCCTCCCCGGCGCAGTAATCGAACAATTCACGCGAATACCGGTAATTGTTCTGCATCATGTAGCGTCCGTCCGGCTCCGTTGTGTCCGAGCATGCGCCATGGTGCGAGATCGCGGCGATCGCGCCATCGAAAGCACCGTCGTGGAGTTCACCCAGGAAGTCCTGCTTGTCGAGGTAATCGGCGATATCGCAGTCGATCAGGTTGAGGAATTTATCGCCTTGTTTGAGGTCATCGACCGCGATGATCTCGTGTTCGCCCCGCTCGCTCAGCGCCTTGACGATATTCGATCCGATGAACCCGGCCGCGCCGGTGACTATGATGTACATACAAGACCTCGATAGCGCGGGATGCGGGATTCGCGATTTGCAACGCGGCAACACATGAAATCAATCCACCTTTCCGCGCAGCACGGATTTTCGCTTGCGCAGCCCCGGATTCCGGATCCCGGGTGCAGCATCATGACCTGCAAACAGTTCATCGGGTCCCGCCACGGCGGTGCCGAATTTGCCGACCACTATCCCGGCCGCGCGATTGGCTATGCGCACCACGTCGGGCAGGTTCCCGCCCGCTGCCAGCATGACCGCAAGCGTCGCGATCACGGTATCGCCCGCGCCGCTCACGTCGGATACTTCGCGCGCCTGCGCCGGTACGTGGAAACGGCCGTTGCGATCGAACAATGTCATGCCTTCCTCGCCGCGTGTCACCAATAGCGCGCCAACCTTCAGTTGACGACGCACACGCTGGGCCCGCTCGGACAGTTCGCGCTCATTCTTCCAGCCACCCGCCACGGCGCGAAACTCGGTGAGATTCGGCGTCATCAGCGTTGCCCCCGCGTAGCGCGAAAAATCGTCGCCCTTCGGGTCAACCAGCACCGGCTTGCCATGACGGCGCGCCAGGCTGATCATGCGTGTGATGTGGGCAAGCCCTCCCTTGCCATAGTCGGACAGGACCACCACATCGCAGCCGGCCACCAGCTTCGCATAATCCGCGAGCTTGGAGCGCAGGATCTCATGGCTGGGCGTGATCTCGAAATCGATGCGCAGCAACTGGTGCCGGCGCGGCCCGATCACACGCAGCTTGACCGTCGTGTCAATGGTGCGGTCGTGGTGCAGGCGCGAAATTATGCTCTCTTCGCGCAGCAGCGCGCCGAGTCTGCGTCCGGGCTCATCGTTGCCTACGACCGACAACAGCGTGACGCGCGCGCCAAGCGCCGCCGCGTTGCGCGCAACGTTGGCTGCCCCTCCCGGCCGCTCTTCGCTGCGCCGGAACTTCACCACCGGCACCGGCGCCTCGGGCGAAATTCGGCTCACGTCGCCGAACCAGTAGCGATCGAGCATGACGTCGCCCACTACCAGCACACGCGCCTTCTTAAGGTTATTCACGTTCAATTCCTGCGCCTTGCCTGCCGGATCCGGCCGCCTGGCCGTATTCAGCGGATTGCCTCTCGGGGCCGCGCGCGCCATCATGCGCCCTGATCAACACCGGCGATTTCCCGGTTAATTGCACCTAACGCCGCGACCGGGTCGGGCGCCTGCGTCACCGGACGGCCTATCACCAGATAATCCGCACCGGCGGCGATCGCCTCGGCGGGCGTCATTACGCGCTGCTGGTCGTCCCGCGCGCTCTGCCGTGGACGGATGCCGGGCGTGACGAGACAAAATTCAGGGCCGCCTTCACGCCTGAGCAACGCGGCCTCCTGTGCCGAGCACACTACGCCGTCGAGCCCGCTCGACTGTGCGAGCCTGGCGAGCCGCAATACGGCCGCAGCCGGCGCCCCCTCCATACCCACGTCGCGCATGTCGTCGGCCGACATGCTGGTCAGCAGCGTTACGCCGATAAGCTGCGGGCGGCGCCCCCTGCTGCCTGCCACCGCGTCGCGCGCGGCTTCCAGCATCGCGCGTCCGCCCAGCGCATGCACATTCAACATCCACACGCCGAGTTGCGCCGCCGCCTTGCAGGCGCCGGCGACGGTATTCGGTATATCGTGAAATTTCAAATCCAGAAAGATATCAAATCCGTTCTGCGCAAGCTTCTCGACCAGCGCCGGACCGGCCGCCGTAAACAGTTCCTTGCCGACCTTGAGCCGGCATGACTGCGGCGTAACCCGGGCGGCAAAGGCGAGCGCCTCCTGGGCCGACGCAAAATCAAGCGCAACGATTACGCGCGGACCGCTCATGCCGGTAAGTCCTTTTCCTCGGCGCGGCGGGGCGAGTACGTTTCCCATTCACCGCACGCCGGGCAGTGCCAATAATACTGGCGCGCCCGGAAACCGCAATTATCGCATTTGTACATCGCCAGGGTCCGCGTATGCTGATGCACCAGGCTCTTCACAAGTTCAAGATCATGGCGGCGCTGCACCGGCGCATCGAGCAGTTGCGCTTCAAGCAGCTTGTCGAGGCCCAGCAAAGTCGGGCTGCGCCGCATCTCGTCGCGTACCAGTTGGTAAGCCGGCTCCGCGCCCTGCTGCTCGACTAGGCAGGTGAACACGACATTGAGTATATCGGGCGACGAATACTTTCCCAGGAAGCCACGCAGCAGGTTCAGGCCTTCGGGCGCCTTGTCCAGCCGCTTGTAGGCGCCGATGAGCCGCTCGGCGACCAGTGCCAGGTACTCGGGATTTTGCGTTTCAATCCGTTTCCAGGCATCGATCGCGGCCTCATTGCGATCAAGCGCGAGTTCGAGGTCGCCGAGTAACACATTCGCGCGCGCGCATAACCGGTGGTGCGACAGCGCGCGCTCAAGGTACGGCCGCGCCTCTTCCGGTCGTGAATCCATGATATTCCGGCTCGCCATCTCGCAATAGAAGTTGGCGATTTCCTTCTGGTGGGACTGCCCCGTGACGACCTCCAGCTCCTGCGCGCTGTCCACGGCTTTTTGCCAGTCCTTCTCCTGCTCGTAAATATCCAGCAAATGCTTGAGCGCGCTTTCCGCGTGCGAGCTGCCTTTGAGTTTCGCGAAGAGTTCCTCGGCGCGATCGAGCAGCCCTGCCTTGAGATAGTCCTGCGCGAGTTCGAACAGGGCGTCGAGCTTCTGGTGCTTCGGCAGGTCGGCACGCTCGACCAGATTCTGATGCATGCGTATCGCGCGTTCGACTTCGCCCCGCCGGCGAAACAGCGACCCCAGCGTAAAATGCAGCTCGATAGTCTGTGGCTCGACCTTGACGACTTCTATGAACGCCTCGATCGCCTTGTCGGGCTGCTCGTTCAGCAGAAAATTGAGCCCTTTGAAATACGCCGCGGGCAACGCGCGTGATTCCGAAATGAGGTGCTTGATATCGATGCGCGCGGCCAGCCAGCCGAGCGCAAAAAAGAGCGGCAATGCGAGCAACCACCAATATTCGATTTCCATGTCGTGCCGGCGCCGTTATGACGATTTTGGCTATGCGGGTTCAGCCTGCGCCGGCGGAACGGCGGTGCGTGTCCGGCCGCGCAATTCGCGCTTGAGGCCGAGGATCCGGCGACGCTGACTGACGATGACGCCGAGGCTGGCCATGACGCCGAGCACGATGCCGGCGGCGAAAAACACCAGCAGCACGAATACCAGCGGCGCCTGCCACTCCAGGCCGGGGAAATAGCGCACGGTGACGCTATCGGTGTTCTTCACGGCGAATCCCAGCAGCACGAAAAACGCCGCCACCCCGACCGTTGCCTTGATCAGCAGAAAAAAAGTTCGCATCGCCCGATTCTCCGGTCACACGTTCTGAATCCCGCCAGGCCGTTGTCCGGCGCGCGGGCAAAAAAAAACGGCATTATCTTTCGATGATGCCGCACCGGCCTTGCTTCAACGCGATCTTACTTCTTGAAATCCACGCGTTCGCGCAATTCCTTGCCCGCCTTGAAGTGCGGAACGTATTTCGCCGGCACCTGCACTTTATCGCCCGATTTCGGATTGCGGCCCGTCCGCGGCGGACGGTAGTTCAAGCCAAAGCTGCCGAATCCGCGAATCTCGATGCGCTGCCCCTCGGACAGGCTCTTGCCCATCGCATCGAGCACCATTTTAACCGCGAGTTCGGCGTCCTTCGCCACCAACTGGGGATAGCGCGCCGCCAGCTTCGCGATCAGCTCGGACTTCGTCATGCTCGCCCCTTATTTTTCCGTGTTGGCGGTATCCATCTTGGCCTTAAGCAGCGCACCAAGACTGGTGGTGCCCGCATTGGCCGGCTTATCGGAGGCCATTTTTTGCATCGCTGCCGTCTCGTCCGCCATATCCCGCGCCTTGATCGACAGGTTGATGGTGCGGTTCTTGCGGTCGATGTTGATGACCATCGCCGTCACCGCGTCGCCTTCTTTGAGATGTGTGCGCATGTCTTCAACCCGGTCACGCGCCACTTCCGACGCGCGCAGATAGCCTTCGACATCGCCTTCGAGCGCAATGACCGCGCCCTTGGCATCGATCGACTTGACCGTGCCTTTGACGATGCTGTTCTTGTCGTTCGCGGCGACGTAGGCGGTAAACGGATCCCCGTCGAGTTGCTTGATACCGAGTGAAATGCGTTCGCGTTCGACATCGATCGACAACACCATGGCCTCGGTCTCGTCGCCTTTTTTGTAATTGCGCACGGCCTCTTCGCCGGCAACGCTCCACGACAAATCCGACAGATGCACCAGGCCGTCTATGTTGCCGGGCAGGCCGATAAACACGCCGAAGTCAGTGATGGACTTGATCTGCCCTTTTACCTTGTCGCCCTTCTTGGCGTTCATCGAAAAATCTTCCCACGGATTCGGCAGGCACTGTTTCATGCCGAGCGAAATGCGGCGGCGGTCCTCGTCGATCTCGAGCACCATCACCTCGACTTCGTCGCCCAGCTGCACGACGCGCGACGGATGCACGTTCTTGTTGGTCCAGTCCATTTCGGAAACGTGCACGAGACCTTCGATGCCCTGCTCGATCTCGACGAACGCGCCGTAGTCGGTGAGGTTGCTGACCTTGCCGAAGAGCCGCGTTTCCTTCGGATAACGGCGCGAGAGGCCCACCCACGGGTCTTCGCCCAGTTGCTTCATGCCCAGCGAAACGCGATTTTTTTCCTGGTCGAACTTGAGGACCTTGGCTTCCACTTCGTCACCGACGGCGAGCACCTCGGACGGATGCTTGACGCGACGCCACGCAAGATCGGTAATGTGCAACAGACCGTCGATGCCGCCCAGGTCAACGAACGCGCCGTAGTCGGTAATGTTCTTGACGATACCCTTTACCACCGCGCCTTCCGTGAGACTGGACAGCAGCGCCTGGCGCTCGGCTCCCTGCGAAGCTTCGAGCACGGCGCGGCGCGACACCACCACGTTGTTGCGCTTGCGGTCGAGCTTGATGACCTTGAACTCCATCACCTTGTTTTCGTACGGCCCGGTGTCCTTGACGGGCCGGATATCGACGAGCGACCCGGGCAGAAAAGCGCGTATGCCGTTCACCATCACCGTCAGCCCGCCTTTGACTTTGCCGCTGATCAGCCCTTCGACGACGCTGCCCTTTTCGAGCGCCTGCTCCAGATCCATCCAGGCGGCAAGGCGTTTCGCTTTGTCGCGCGACAAGCGCGTTTCGCCAAAGCCGTCTTCCAGCGCATCGATCGCGACCTGCACGAAATCGCCGGGTTTGACTTCGATTTCGCCGCGATCGCTGCGAAATTCTTCAGCCGGAATATAGGCTTCCGACTTCAGTCCGGCGTTAACTACGACATGGTTGGCATCTATGCGTATGACTTCGGCGGTGATGACTTCGCCGATGCGCATTTCCTTGCGTGCGAGGCTTTCCTCGAACAACGCGGCAAAAGATTCGGGTAGAGCGGGAGTCGAAACAGCGGTCATGGTCTGCACGTTAAGAACCTGAATTAAAACCCGTTATTTCAACGGGGGGCTAGTTGATCAAACACCATCAGCCCGGCGGCTTATGGCACCCGTATTGCTGCAGCGTAGCGCGCCAGCACTTGCTCAACGGCCTGCTCTATGGAAAGCCTGGTCGTATCCAGCAAACTTGCATCGCTACTCCTTTGCAGCGGGGCTATGACGCGTTCGCTGTCGCGTTCATCGCGTGCCCGTATATCCTGCAAAAGGGTCGCAATGTTAGCATCCATTCCTTTTCCTATCAACTGTTTATAACGCCTGCGGGCGCGCTCTTCGGCGTCTGCGGTGAGGAATATCTTGACCACCGCGTCGGGAAATACCACCGAGCCCATATCGCGCCCGTCCGCCACCAGGCCGGGCCGGTCGCGAAATGCGCGCTGACGCGCGAGCAGCGCGCGCCGCACCGCCCCCAACGCGGCCACCTGCGACGCCCCGGCGCTGACCTGTTCCGTGCGGATCGCATCCGAGACAAGCTCATGATTCAGATAAATATCAGCACCGTCGAAGCGCGCGAGCAGCGTCGCGGCAATAGCCGCCATGGCGGGTTCGTCGGCACTGTCGATCCGTGCCCGCAGCCCCGCCAGGGCTACCAACCGGTAGAGCGCCCCGCTATCCAGGTAGTGAAAACCGAGGCGCTGCGCGACCTGCTGCGCAACCGTGCCCTTACCCGACGCCGACGGGCCGTCTATCGCAATAACGGGAGGAGATTGGCCACCCATCGGTCAGTGTTCTGAAATTCCCGCCAGCACGCTGAAATAATCAGGGAACGTTTTGGCCACACAGCCCGGATCGTTGATGCGAACCGCCACGCCACCCAGCGCGACGAGCGAGAAACACATGGCCATGCGATGATCGTCATAAGTATCAATTGTCGCCGGCAATAACACCGCCGGCGGCGTAATCTTGAGCCAGTCCGCGCCCTCATCAACTTGCGCGCCGACTTTCCGCAACTCCGTCGCCATCGCCGCAATGCGATCCGTCTCCTTGACGCGCCAGCTGCCGATATTGCGCAGGGTGCTGGCGCCGTCCCCGAACAAGGCGAGTATCGCAACCGTCATCGCCGCATCCGGAATGTGATTGAAATCCGCGTCGATAGCCCGCAACCTGTGCGTACGCACCGCGTCGGGACCGCCAGTCGCGGAAATCCAGTTGGCGCCCAGATCGATCGATGCGCCCATGTCGCGCAGCGTGTCGACGAACTTCACGTCGCCCTGAATACTGGATGCGCCGACGCCCTCGACCCGCACGGGTCCGCCGCCGCGCAAGCCGCTGATCGCACCCGCAGCGAGAAAATACGACGCGGCCGACGCATCGCCTTCGACATGAATTTCGCCGGGACTCCTGAAATGCGCGCATCCGGGCACGGTAAACGCCGACCACCCGTTGCGCGCCACCTCAACGCCGAAGCGCCGCAGCATGTTCAGCGTGATATCCACATAGGGCTTGGACACGAGTTCGCCTTCGACCTTGACGACCGTATGTGCGCCGGTCAGCGGCAGGCTCATCAGCAAAGCGGTCAGGAATTGACTCGAAACGTCACCGCGTACTGTCATCTCCCCGCCCGCGCGTAACTTGCCCGGACGAATCGCCAGTGGCGGATAGCCCGCCGTACCGAGATACGCGATGTCGGCGCCCATGCCGTTAAGCGCATCGACAAGGTCTTTGATCGGGCGTTCGTGCATGCGCGCGACACCCGACAATCGATACTCGCCGCCGCTCAGCGCCAACACCGCGGTCAGCGGGCGGAAAGCCGTGCCGGCGTTGCCGAGAAACAATTCGGCCTGTTTGACCGGGATGACGCCGCCCGCGCCGCGCACGCGAACTTCATGGGCGCCGTCTTGCGCGCAATCAATTCCCAGCTTGCGCAAGGCGTCCAGCATGTAGCGAGTGTCATCGGAATCGAGCAAGTCGTGGACGCGCGTCTCGCCGGCCGCCAACGCCGCGAGCAGCAGTATCCGGTTGGATATGCTTTTCGAACCCGGCAGCTTCACATTGCCGCTGACCCGCCGGATGGGTGCAAGGTCGAGATAGTCCACGAGGAATCCAGTCAGACGCGCATAAACGACGAGCGTTACCTGGGCTTCAGCCACTTCGCGCGCGCGGCGCGCGCAATGGCGAATTTCGCCTCCAGCGCCGGCGCATTACCGGCGTCGAGCATGCCGCGCACCGCTTCGAGATCGCTCAGATATCCGTCCAGCGCGAGCAGAATTGCCGCGCGATTGGCAATGCAGATATCCCGCCACATTTCAGGCGAACTGCCGGCGATGCGCGTGAGATCGCGAAATCCGCCGCCGGTGTGCGTAAACAACTTCGCCGCATCGGCGTAAGCCGCGATATTGGCGACCGCCGTAAACGATAACAGGTGCGGCAGATGGCTAACCAACGCAAACACGCGGTCGTGTTCGGCCGCCTGCATCGTCCTGATGCGCATACCGGC
>JAYWDM010000437.1:0-11120 GCA_043779885.1 Betaproteobacteria bacterium
AGCACCATCTGCAGCGACAGCGCAACCATGTAGCGCGGCGCCCCGATGTCGAGCAGGCGGATCGGCGTGGTGATGGCATCGTTGGTGTGCAAAGTGGACAGCACCATGTGCCCGGTGATCGCCGCGCGCAGTCCGGTTTCGACCGTCTCCGCGTCGCGCATCTCGCCGACCAGAATCACGTCCGGGTCCTGGCGCAAGGCCGCGCGCAGCACGCGCGCGAAGGTGAGGTCGATTTTTTCGTGCACCTGCACCTGATTGATGCCGGGCAGGCGGTATTCGACCGGGTCCTCGACGGTGATGATCTTGCGCGCGGGCGTATTGAGTTCGGCGAGCGCCGCGTACAGGGTCGTGGTTTTGCCGCTGCCGGTCGGCCCGGTGACCAGTATCATCCCGTGCGGCCGTTGCAATACGGCGTGCACGCGGTCAAGGATGCGCGCCGGCATGCCCAGCCTCTCCAGGGCGAGTATGCCGCTGCTCTGGTTAAGGAGACGCATCACCACCGACTCCCCGTGCTGGGTCGGCATCGTCGACATGCGTATATCGACCACGGCGTTACGGATCTTGACGTTAAAGCGGCCATCCTGCGGCAAACGCTTTTCCGAGATATCGAGCCCCGCCATCAGTTTCAGGCGCAATACCAGCGCGGATGCGATTTTGGAGTCGGCTTCGGTTTGCACGTGCAGCACGCCGTCGATGCGAAAGCGGATCGTCAGCTTTTTTTCCTGCGGCTCGATATGAATATCCGAGGCGCGCACCTGGGTCGCGTCTTCGAATACCGACTGCAACAGCCGCACCACCGGCGCTTCCTCGACCCCGGGCGACATCGTCAGCGTACCGAAATCAATCGCGGTATCGCCCAGTTCCGCCCCGAGTTCCTGCGCAAGACCGGTAATTTCTCCGGTGCGGCGGTAGACACGATCGACAATCGCGAGCAGTTCGGACTCCGTGACGACCGCGATTTCAATGTCGCGCTTCAGGATGCGCGCGATCTCGTCATAGGCGTTAAGATCGGTCGGGTCCGCCATGCCGATCCTGAACGCCTTGGCATTGTCTTCGAGTACGATGGCGCGAAAGCGGCGCGCCTGGGTCTCCGTGAGTTTCTGCGTAACTTCGGGCTTGATGTTGTAGTATTTAAGATTGATGTACTGGATCTGCAGCTGCTTCGCGAGCGCCTCGGAGATTTCCTCTTCGGTAACGTAGCCCTGCTCGACGAACACGCGCCCGAGCTTGCGCCCGCTGCGCTTCTGCTCGCCGAGCGCGAGCGTCAATTGCTCCGCCGTCAGCATTTTCTGCTGGACGAGTATTTCGCCTAAGCGGACCTTTTCCGGCCGGGCCATTCAGCAAACTCCAGAGCGGGTGCTACCCATCGATTTCCCGACATTGATTTCACGCCACGAGTGGCCGCAAGTTAGCGTGTTTTGCCGCAAGTGACAAGTTTGCGAGGTATTGTCCGATGTTCGAAATCGTTCTGTATGAACCCGAAATCCCGCCCAACACCGGCAACATCATGCGCTTGTGCGCGAATACCGGCTGCCGCCTGCACCTGGTGAGGCCGCTCGGATTCTCGCTGTCCGACAAGCAACTGGCGCGCGCCGGCATGGATTACCGCGCGAGCATCGATCATCTGGTGCACGACGACTGGAAGCATTGCCTGGATACGCTTGCCGGCCACCGTATCTTCGCCGTTACCACCAGAGGTTCGCGGCGCCACGATCAGATCGGCTATGCGGCGGGCGACGTATTTGTTTTCGGTCCGGAGACCCGCGGCCTGCCGCCCGCCGTCCTGGCACAATCGGCGCTGCCGGTCAGACTGCCCATGCGTGCGGGCAGCCGCAGCCTGAACGTCGCGAATGCGGTTGCGGTGGTGGTCTACGAAGCGTGGCGGCAACTCGATTTTGCCGGCGCCGTCTGATGAACGGGTAACGCGCCGCCGGGGTCAGCGTCCGGTGCCATGCTCAGTAGTGCTCCGCGCGGGGGTCGCGCCGGAGTAATTCCTGGACCGCATCGAGCGGCGGTATTCCTGCGTCCATTACGCGGCATACCGCGCGGGTAATCGGCATGTCGACCCGCAGGTCGCGTGCCACGCGGTCGACGGCGCGCGCGGTGTAAACGCCCTCGGCGACATGCCCAAGATCGCGCAGAATGCGGTCAAGCGGAGTGCCGCTGGCGAGTGCGCGCCCGACGGTCCGGTTGCGCGACAGGTCGCCCGTGCACGTCAGGATCAAATCCCCCGCGCCGGCGAGCCCCATGAATGTCTCGATGCGTCCGCCGAATCTAAGCCCGAGGCGCGTCATTTCCGCCAGGCCGCGCGTGATCAGCGCCGCGCGCGCGTTCAGGCCCAGCCCGAGACCGTCGCTGATGCCCGCTGCAATCGCCATCACATTTTTCAGCGCGCCCGCAACTTCGACGCCCGCAACGTCGTCGCTCGAATAGATTCTGAGGTGATCGTGATGCAATTCGCGCGCGATCCGTTGCGCGACTGCCGGGTCGCTCGACGCAAGCGTCAGTGCAGTCGGACAACCGCGCGCAACTTCCTGCGCGAAGCTCGGCCCCGACAGCACGCCGCGGGGCGATGCCGCGCCCAACTCGGTTGCGGCAACTTCGTGCGGCAGCTGCGCGGACTCGGTATCAAATCCTTTGCATAACCATACGAGCGGCACCGCAAGGTTTAACGCTGCGACCTGCCCGAGGACGGCGCGCAAACCGGCCGTCGTGGTGGCCACCAGAATCATATCGCAACGATCCACCGCGGCGGCGAAGTCCGGCGTTACGACAACCGGATCGGGAATGCGGAACCCCGGCAGGTATTGTTGGTTGATGCGCGTTGTGGCCAGCGCGTGCGCGCGCTCGGCGTTACGCGCCCACAAAGCAACCGTGTGGCGCGGCGCCAGGCTGATGCTAAGAGCGGTGCCCCAGGCGCCGGCGCCGAGCACCGCAAGCTTCATACACCCCACACCTGATTGAGCCTGATGAAGCCGCTCTGGCCATCGCGATGCGTAACGCGCGCCCAGCCGGTGCCCGTCAGTTCCACCAGATCGAGCAATACATTCTGTTCGGCCTGAAATACCAGAGGTGCTGCGTCATTGGCCGCCTGACGGACGTCGGCGAGCTTCACCTTGACCATTACCGTGCGGTGCTCGTTGAGATTTCTGGCTTCGATCCACGCCAGTTCGCCGCCTGCATCGCGTATCTTGATCCAGCCTTCAACCACAACCACAGCTTCGACCGGATAGTTCCCGCCGAGTATGTAAAGCTTTTTCGCCTTGACCGACGGCGCATCGTAGAGCACCGCCGCGTTGTCGGCTACGGAGCGGAAATCCGCCGCCGCCGCCGCCGCGCACGCCGTCAGCACCAGGACACTGCACAACCATGGGCCCAGGCGCATATGCAGGACGCTAGTTCGGCTTCGCACCCTGCTGTTCCTGCAAGCGCTGCAGTTGCTGCTGATAAATGCCCTCGAAACTCATCGGCGCCAGCATTACCGGCTGAAAACCAGCGCGCGCCGTCACCGACGAAATGGTCTCGCGGGCATACGGAAACAATGTATTCGGACACGCGATGCCCAGCAGCGGGCCCATGTCCTCAGGCGGCACGTTGCGAATCTGGAACACCCCGGCCTGCGCCGCCTCGACCAGAAACACGGTTTTCTCCTTGATTCGCGCGGTGATCGTGACCGTCAGCACGACTTCGTAGAGTCCGTCCTGCACTGCCCTGCCGGCGCTGCTGATGTTGACTTCCATGGTCGGCGCTTCCCGCTCAAGGAAGACTTCCGGGGCGTTCGGCACTTCAACCGACAAGTCCTTGAGAAATACTTTTTCTATCGCAAATGTCGGCTGCGGCGATTCACTCATGATTTTTCCTGCTCACGTTGAAGAATAAAGGGATCAGGCGCGCAACAACCCGTCGAGCTTGCCGGCCCGCTCGAGAGCGGCAAGATCGTCATAACCGCCGACATGGGCGTCGCCGATGTAAATCTGCGGCACCGTGCGCCGCCCGGTGCGCTCCTGCATGTCCCTGCGCTTCGCCGGCTCCAGGTCAACGCGGATTTTTTCGATTGTCACAACACCCTTCGACACCAGCAACCGCTCCGCCATCTGGCAGTAAGGGCACGCGCCCGTCGTGTACATTTTCACTGCCGCCATCTATTTCTCCACCGGCAGGCTCGCCTCCACCCAGCCGCCGAGGCCGCCGCGCAGCGCGAACACTTCATTGAACCCGACCGACTTCAGCACGCCGCACACTTTGGCGGAATGCGTGCCTGACCGGGCATTGATGATAACGGGACGGGATTTCATTTTCTCGAGTTCGCGCAGCCGGCCGGTCAGGTCGGCAAACGGGATATGGCGCGCGTGCGGAATATGGCCTGCGGCATACTCGGTCGTATCGCGCACGTCCAGCACGATGGCATCGCGGCGGTTCATCAACTGCACCGCTTCAAGCGCGCCGACCTGCGGCACGCTGCCGGCAAGCAGGCGGTTGAACAGCGGCCACATCAGCATGCCGCCGGTCACCAGCGCGGTGCCGAACAGCATCATGTTCCACGGGCTTTTCTGCAAAAACACCAAAAATGAAGTATCCAACGGGTTTCCCTGCGGCGAACGCATCCATCGATTCAAATCAAACCGGCTGAGGCCGGATTTTGCGCCGCGCCGCCAGCCGCGGCGGCACGCAAAATGGACTAAAATGCTGGCGCATTATATACGAGCACGGAAAGTATTAGAAATCATGAATGTAACGCCGGTGTTGCTGATCATACTCGACGGTTTTGGCTATCGCGAAGCGTGTACCGACAATGCGATCTGCCAGGCGCGCAAACCGCACTGGAATTTCTACTGGAACACCTGCCCGCATACCACCATCGACGCCTCGGAGAAATGGGTGGGATTGCCGGTGGCGCAAATGGGCAATTCGGAAGTCGGTCACCTGAACATCGGCGCGGGGCGGGTGATTTATCAGGATTACACACGCATCAACGCGGCGATCGCAAGCGGTGAGTTTTTTCACAATGCGGTGTTGAAACGCGCGATCGATACCGCGCTGAGCAACCATTGCGCACTGCACATACTCGGCCTGCTGTCGCCGGGCGGCGTGCATAGCCACGAAATGCAGATTGCGGCCCTGCTCGAGATGGCGGCCAGGGCCGGCGTCACTGATATCCGCATCCATGCGTTTCTCGATGGCCGGGATACGCCGCCAAAAAGCGCGCAGGCGTCGCTCGAGTTCATGCAGGCGAAATGCAGTCAGCTTGGGGCGGGCCGCATCGTGTCGGTCATCGGCCGCTACTTCGCGATGGATCGCGACCAGCGGTGGGAACGTGTGCAGCCGGCGTACGACCTCATCACGCAGGGCCAAGGCGCATTTCAGGCGCCGGATGCCCTGAGCGCGCTGACCATGGCGTACGCGCGCGGAGAAAATGACGAGTTCGTCCAGGCAACGGCCGTCGGCGCGCCCATGCGAATGAACGACGGTGACGCCTGCGTGTTCATGAATTTCCGCGCCGACCGCGCGCGCGAGATGACGCGCGCGCTGACCGATCCCGGCTTCGGCGGCTTCCCGCGTGCCGTCGTCCCCAAGCTCGGGTATTACTGCACGCTCACAAGTTATGGCGAGGATTTCAAAATGCCGGCCGCATACCTGCCGCAAAGCATCGCCAACGGCCTCGGCGAATACCTGGCCAAAAACGGGCTCGCGCAATTGCGCATCGCGGAGACCGAAAAATACGCGCACGTGACTTATTTTTTCAACGGCGGCGTCGAAACACCCTACGCCGGCGAGGACCGTTTGCTGGTACCGTCACCCAAGGTCGCGACGTACGATCTCAAACCCGAAATGAGCGCCTTCGAAGTCACCGACAAGTTGATCGCCGCGATCGGGCGCCGCCAATACGCGGCAATCGTGTGCAACTATGCCAACGGCGACATGGTCGGGCATACCGGCAATCTCGCCGCGGCGACGCGCGCCATCGAGGTTCTCGATGAGTGCCTCGGTCGCGTGATCAAGGCCATGCAGGACGCGGGCGGCGAAGTGCTGATCACCGCCGACCACGGCAATGCCGAGTTGATGCACGATGCGACGACGCACCAGCCGCATACGGCGCATACGCTCAACGTCGTGCCGCTGCTCTACGTCGGGCGCAAAGCAAAAGCCGCGGCCGGCGGCGCGCTGCAGGACGTGGCGCCGACCTTGCTCAGGATGATGGGACTGGCGCAACCGCCGGAAATGACCGGCAAGCCGCTGATCGATTTTGTCTAGCCGCGCGCTCCCCCTGCTCCTGATCGTGCCGCTGCTGTGCGGCGCCGCCACGGCAGTCGCCCCGGCACAAAAGGAAGAACTCAGGCAGTTGCGCAACCGCATCAACGCGCTGCAGGAGGCGCTGGCGGCAGCCGAGGAAACCAAAACCGAATCGGCGGACGCGTTACGCGAGTCCGAGCGCGCCATTTCCGAAACCAACCGCGTGCTGCGCGGATTGGGGGAAGAGCAGCGCGCGGTCAACGCGCAACTTGCCGTCCTGCAGGAGCAAGGCCGCCGCATGACCGGCGATGTCGAAGTACAGCGCACGCGACTCGCGCGCCTGCTCTACCAGCAATATACCGGCGCCCAGCCAAACGGGCTGAAACTTCTGTTGAATCGCGAGGATCCGAATCTGCTCGCGCGCGAGTTTCATTACCTGACCTACCTCGCGCGCGCGCGCGCTGCGCTGATCGGGGATTTGCGCGCGAACCTGGGCCGCGTCACCGGCCTCACGCAGGAGACGAACCAGCAGCGCGCGGAACTCTTGACGATCAATGCGGCGCAACAAGCGCAACGCCAGCGTCTCGAATCCGAAAAAAATGCGCGCAAGACCGTGCTGTTGAAAGTGTCACGCCAGATCGAGAAGCAGCGGCGTGAAATCTCGACCTTGAAGCGCGACGAAACGCGCCTCGCCAGACTGGTCGATCAAATCAGCCAGATGCTGGCGCGGGCCAGGCCGGGGCCCCTGCGCAACGAACGGGTGCCCGAAGCCGGGGGCGATGCGGGGGCGTTCAGCCAGCTCAAAGGCCACCTGTATTTGCCGGTGCGGGGGGAACTCAGGAACCGTTTTGGCAGCCCGCGGGAGGGCAGCGGGGTACTGTGGAAGGGGCTCTTTATCGCCGCCGCCACCGGTCAGGAAGTCAAAGCCATCGCGCCGGGGCGGGTGGTGTTCGCGGACTGGCTGCGCGGCTTCGGCAACCTGTTGATTCTCGACCACGGCAACGGTTATATGAGCCTCTATGGCAACAACGAGTCGCTCTACAAGCAGGTCGGGGATGCGGCGCGCAGCGGGGAAACCGTGGCGGCCGTCGGCAACAGCGGCGGGAACATGGATTCAGGTCTATACTTCGAGATTCGGCATCAGGGCAAGGCATTCGACCCTCTCGCCTGGGTCAGTTTGAAGTGAGGGATGCGGCACGGTAGGTGCGGAGCAATAAAGTTCGCGGCGCGGCTGCCGTTCTTGTTGCTAATCACCCGACGGGCATCATCGTTCACTTCCTTTAGCGGAGTTTGAAATGCGTAACAAACTGCAGCAGTTCGGATTGATCGCGCTTGGCGTGTGCCTCGGCGTCATGATCTCGCTTAATTTCTCGGCGGTGGCGCAACGCGACGTGCTCGGGCCGTTGCCGGTCGAGGAGCTGCGCGCGTTCACGGAGGTTTTCGGCCGTATCAAGAGCGACTACGTCGAGCCGGTCGAAGACAAGAAACTCATTACCGAAGCCATCACCGGCATGCTCTCCGGGCTCGATCCGCATTCGTCTTATCTCGATCAGGACGCTTTTCGCGAACTGCAGGTCGGCACGCAGGGCGAATTTGGCGGGCTCGGCATCGAGGTTAGCATGGAAGACGGTTTCGTCAAGGTCGTGTCGCCGATCGACGATTCGCCCGCGTCGCGCGCCGGCGTGAAACCCGGCGACCTGATCGTCAGGCTGGACGAAACGGCGGTCAAGGGCATGACATTGAACGACGCGGTCAAGCGCATGCGCGGCAAACCCAATACGCCGATCACGCTGACCATCGTGCGCAAAGGCGAACCCAAACCCATCGTCCTCACGCTCACGCGTGCCGTGATCAAGATTCAGAGCGTCAAGTCGAAGCTGCTGGAGCCGGGCTACGCCTATTTCCGGGTCACCCAGTTTCAGGAACACACGGGTGAAACCCTGGCTGCCGCGATCCAGAACCTGTACAAGCAGAACCAGGGCGCGATGAAAGGAATAGTGCTTGACCTGCGCAATGATCCGGGGGGGTTGCTCAACGGCGCCGTCGCGGTATCGGCTGCATTTCTGCCGAAAAACGCGCTGGTGGTCTATACCGACGGGCGCACCGAAGACGCGAAAATGCGCCTGTCCGCGAGCCCGGAAAACTACCTGCGCGGCCGCCTGAAGGATGATTACCTCTCCAAGCTGCCGACCGAAATCAAAAACGTGCCCATGGTCGTGCTCGTAAACGGCGGCTCGGCATCGGCCTCCGAAATCGTCGCCGGCGCGCTGCAGGACCACAAACGCGCCGTGATCATGGGCACTCAGACATTCGGCAAAGGATCCGTGCAGACGATACTGCCGCTCGGCAACAGCACCGCCATCAAGCTCACCACGGCGCGGTATTACACGCCCAATGGCCGCTCGATCCAGGCCAAGGGCATCGTGCCCGATATCATGCTCGACGACGGCACCGCGGGCGGCGACCCTGTGCTGAAATTGCGCGAGGCCGATCTCGATAAGCATTTGAGCAACGACCGGAGCAAGGACGAAAAGACCGCTGCAACACCGCCGGCGCCGGCCGCCAACACGTTCAATTTCACGCCGACGCCGCGCGCCAAGGACGTTGACGAAAAAGACACCAAGCCGGAGCCCGGCGAAGTCGTCGCCAAGAACGATTACGAACTGTCACAGGCAATTGCGTTCCTCAAGAGCCACGGCGCCACCACGCGTGCCAGTGCCCGATAATACGCCGCTGTCCTGCCACGACGCCCGGCCCCGTCCGGGCGTTTTGTCGTCTGCGCGGGATCTGGCGATTCGCGCATAGACTGCCGTGAACGACGATCAACTCCTGCGCTACAGCCGGCACATACTGTTGCCCGAGCTGGGTATCGACGGCCAGGAAAAATTCCATCGCGCGCACGCGCTCGTCATCGGCGCGGGAGGTCTCGGCTCGCCGGTGGCACTGTATCTCGCGTCCGCCGGCGTGGGTTCGCTCTCGATTTGCGACGGCGACACCGTGGATCTCACGAATCTGCAACGCCAGATCGTGCATCGGAGCGGCGCGATCGGTATGCCCAAAGCCGCGTCGGCGCAACGCACGCTTGCCGACATCAATCCCGAAGTCCGGGTGCATGCCGTTAACGAGCGCGTCGGCGGTGCGCGCCTCGATGAACTCGTGCGCGACGCCGACGTCGTGCTCGACTGCAGCGACAATTTCGCAACTCGTCATGCCGTCAACCGCGCCTGCGTTGCGCACCGCAAACCGCTGGTATCCGGCGCCGGCGTGCGCTTCGACGGGCAGATCGCCGTATTCGATCTGCGCGACGCACAGGCGCCGTGCTATCACTGCCTGTTTCCCGAACACGGCGACAATGAAGACATGCGCTGCGCCGTGATGGGCGTGTTTGCGCCTTTGGTGGGAATCATCGGCTCGATGCAGGCGGCCGAAGCTCTCAAATTGATCGCGGGGATCGGCGTGACACTGAACGGGCGCCTGCTGCTGCTCGACGCGCTGGCGATGGAATGGCGCACCGTGCGCCTGACGCGTGACGCGTCGTGCACCGTGTGCGGCGAGACCTGAACTACTGAGCTTTACATAAATGCCTGACGCTCAGTCCCTCATCCCCGGCCCTTCTCCCAGAGGGAGAAGGGAGAGTTTCAGGCGCAAATGGGTTGTCACTCATTTACGCAATGCTCAATAGCTAGCGGGTCATGTCCAGATCGTCTGCGCCGCCGGGCGTCGGTGCAGGCGCGGCGGCCGGCTTGGCCGGCTGCGCGGGCGGGGCGGCGGCACGCGCCGCTGCGGGCGCAACGGCTGACGGGGTTGCCGCCTGGCCTGACAGCAGCGCGTCGAGATCCCTGACGACCTGCTCGACATTGGGGCCCACGCGGCCCTGACACTGCACGAGCACGCGCGCCGGGTATTCCTGCAGCTGCAACGGCCGGCCCGTTGAACGGATCTTCGCCACGCTGTCGAGCGCCGGCGCGAGATAAGTGCCTTTGAAACCGGCTTTCATGCTCTCGATCGCCTCGATAATCGCCTGCTGCGAGCGAGCGACGCCGATCAGGATCTCGGCGAGTTGTTGGGTGCTAAGATTCATATGACCTCCGTTAAATTCATGCGCTTCAATGCGCGACCAGCGCGCGCCACTGTTCGGCCCAGTATTGCATCGGGTCGCGTTTGAATCCGCTTTTCGCAAACTGGTGCCAGCGCCCGGCGACGAAGCTCATGATGAGGTTGGCGCGCGCGGCAGGGTCGGGGGTCGCCGGCAGTTCGTTCTGCCCCGCCGCAAAACGCAGCGCCTGCTTCAACGTCGCCTCGACGCGGTCGTGCAGCTGATTGATGCGCACTTGCAGGCGCTCATTTTCATGCACCAGCGCGTCCCCGATCAGCACGCGAGTCATGCCGCGGTTCTTCTGCGCGAATCCCAGCAGCATCGCCGTCACCGATTCGAGCTGCTTCAGGCCGCTTTTTTCCTCGCTGGTTATCTTGTTGATCAGGCCGAACAGCGTTTCCTCGATGAATTCGATCAGGCCCTCGAACATCTGCGCCTTGCTCGCGAAATGCCGGTAAAGCGCGGCTTCCGACACGTCGAGCCTGGCGGCGAGCGCCGCAGTGGTGATCTTTTCCGCCGCCGGCGCTTCCAGCATTTCCGCCAGCGCATGCAGGATCTGTAACTTGCGGTCTCCGCGTCTGCCAGCCATCGCTCACCTCGTGTTCAGTCCGCGCCGCTCTAGCGCAGCCGCCACGCCAGGCGCGGCAGCTGCGTGAGGCTCCTGATGCTGAAATCCACGTAGCCGGGAGTCCTCGCCGCCCGCGCCACCCACACCGTCGACATGCCGAGCCTTTTCGCCGTTTTCAGATTCTCGAGCGTGTCCTCGACCATGATACAGCCGGCGGCGCGCACC
>JAYWDM010000438.1:0-3991 GCA_043779885.1 Betaproteobacteria bacterium
TGCGCCGATACCTATGAACTGCTGCCCGCCGAGCATGCGTGGTTGAAGCAGGAACTCGGCGCGCAGGTCGATGCTCACATGTATGTCAAAGGCGGCGGCTGCTCGCACTGCAACGGCACCGGTTACCGCGGCCGCACGGGGGTGTATGAAATGCTCGAAATGAGCAAGCCGGTCGTGGAAGCGGCCAATCATGCGGATCCGGCGCATTTTATTGAAGCCGCGACGCGCGAAATGGGCGGGCACACGTTGCGCCGGCATGCGGCGGAACTCGTGACGCAACGCAAGACGACGGTGGAAGAAGCGATGCGCATCAGCAATCAGCCTGAAGATTCACACTGATGCGCATGACCCGCAATCCGCGCCTCGCGGCCCTGAATTCACGGCATGGCTTACTTCGCCTACACCGCGCGTAATTCCGGCGGCGAACTCGTGCAGGGCGTGCTCGAAAGCGCCGACAGCGGCGCGGTCGCGTCACAGCTGTTCAGTCTCGGCGTCACGCCGGTCGAGATCACGCCGACCAGTGCGCCGCCGGCGGTGGCTTTTTCCGGCGGGCTGGGCAGGTGGTCTGCCGACAAGATCACGCAGACCGACCTGATGCTGTTCAGCCGCCAGATGTACACGCTGCTCAAGGCCGGCGTGCCCATCATGCGCGCGCTCGCCGGTTTGCAGGATTCGACCACCAACAAGGCGTTTGCGGCGGTGATCGGGAACGTGCGCGAAAGCCTCGATTCCGGACGCGAACTGTCGCCGTCTCTCGCCCGCCAGCCCCACGTATTCACGGCGTTTTACATCAATATGGTCCGCGTCGGTGAAATGACCGGCCAGCTCGAAGAAATATTCCTGCGCATGTACCATCACATCGAGTTCGAGCAGTTCATGCGCAATCAGGTCAAGTCGGCGATCCGTTACCCGAGTTTCGTGATCGCGACGATGGCCATTGCGATCGTGATCATCAACTTGTTCGTCATCCCCGCGTTTGCCAAGGTCTACAAGGGTTTGAACGCCAAGCTGCCGCTGATGACGGAGGTGTTGATCGGTTTCTCGGACTTCATGGTGGCGTGGTGGCCGCTGCTGCTGCTGGCATTGGCCGGCGCGATTGTCGGGTTCACCTGGTGGACGCGCACCCGCGCCGGCAAGCTCAAGTGGGACGAGCTGAAGCTCGGCATTCCAATCGCCGGCAAGATCATCCTCAAAGCGACGCTGTCGCGGTTCGCACGCAGCTTCGCGCTGGCGCTGCGCAGCGGCGTGCCGATCGTGCAGGCGCTGACGACCGTTGCGCAGACGGTGGACAATGATTTCATCGCCGGCAAAATCGAGAAAATGCGTGAAGGCGTCGAGCGCGGCGAATCCGTGCTGCGCACGTCGTCGTCGTCGGGCGTGTTCACGCCGGTGGTGCTGCAAATGGTCGCGGTCGGCGAGGAAGCGGGCTCGCTCGACGACCTGATGCAGGAGGTCGCCGACATGTACCAGCGCGATGTCGAGTACGAGCTGAAGACGCTGTCCTCGCAGATCGAACCGATCCTTATCGTGTGCCTGGGCGTGATGGTATTGATCCTCGCGCTGGGCGTATTCCTGCCGATGTGGGACCTCGGCAAGACGATGATCAAGTGACCCCCCGGCATTGCGGGCCGCGGGTCGCGGGTTTGCTGTGATGGCGACAGCGCACGCGGGTGCGATGCGGGTGCGCCGCGCGGATGCGCAGACGGCGACTCGCAACGTATTTGCCGCGGGCTTTACGCTGCTCGAACTCGTCGTGGTGATCTGCGTCGTCGGCGTGATCATGGTTATCGCCGCCGGGCGTTTTCTGTATTGGGAGGAACGCGCCGAAAAGGCCGCCGTCGAAGCGGTGCTGGCAGGAGTCAAGATGGGGCTGCAGATACGCATGGCGGAAATGATCATGACCCATCAGCAGGCCCGGGTGGGTGTGCTGGAAACCGACAACCCGCTACGCTGGCTTGAGCAGCCGCCCGCGAACTACGCCGGCGAATATGCGGCGCCGGCGCGGCCCGGCTACTGGTATTACGCCGCGCGCGAACGCGAACTCGTTTACCTGCCGAACAACAGCGCGTATCTTGATACAGGGCAGTCCGGCGGCAAGGAATTGTGGTTTCGCGTCGTGGTCCGCTACGAAATCAGCGCGGCAACCGGCGGCCGGGTGCCCGCCGGCATCGGACTGGTGCCCGCGCGGGGATTCAGTTGGTTTTAAAGAGCGTGTAAGGTTATGATAATTAAATGGTTGAAAAGCCGGGCCCAGGGTCGGCCTGCGAGGCAGGGCATGCGTGACAATATTCACACAGTGAGGGGCGCGATGAAGAACAGGCAGGCAGGGTTTACGCTGATCGAGCTGATCGTCGTGATCATCATTCTCGGCATTCTGGCCGCTGTTGCATTGCCACGCTACGCGGCCCTGCAAACCCAGGCGCGCATCGCGAAGCTGAATGCGGCCTTGGGCGCAATCAAAGGCGCGACGGCGCTGACGCATGGCGCCTGTCTGGCTACGCAAGCGCCCGTCGCCTGCACCGCCACCCTGTTCCTGCTCAATATGGAAGGACAGAACGTCACTCTCATCAACCAATATCCGACCGCGGAGGCCAACGGCATTATCCTGGCAGCAGGTCTGACGCTGACGGCGGCCGAGGGCTACGACAGCGAAGGTGGGGGCGGGGGCGCCGGCACCACCATCAAGGTCAGGGTGCTGGGGAACGATCCGAGTCAGTGCTACGTCACCTATACGTCAGCCGCGGCGCCGAACCTGGCGCCTATTATTACCCCGCCGACCATTGCCGGATGCTGAATCTGGGTTGAACCTGTGACTTTGTTGACGTAGACTTTTGCAAATAAGTGGTATTATTATCAATCGATACCGGAATAACGATGGCAACTAACTTTAACAAGGAGTGCCGGATGAATACAGTTCAGAGGGGTTTTACGCTTGTTGAACTCGTGGTCGTAATCGTGATTCTCGGCATTCTGGCCGCGACGGCGTTGCCCAAGTTTGTCGATCTCAGTACGGACGCCGGTACTGCGGCTACCAAGGGTGTGGCCGGCGCGATTGCGTCTGCTACCGCGGTGAATTATGCGGCCAAGTCTGTTGGTAATGTGAGCGGGGTGACGTTGAACGGCACCAATGCGGCTACCTGTACTTCAACAGTGCTTGGGCCGCTGGTTAGCGGCGTTACTCTTGTGACTGCCGCAGGCGCTTCAACGGATGCCGATACTTATAATGTTAATCCGGGGACCGGTGCGGTTACCTGTCTTGGCAACTCGGGTGGTGCAGTCAAGTGCGTCGTCCAGGGGTTTAAGGGGGCGGCCTACCAGGCGACCGTTATCTGCACGGGTCCGTAATCCAGGTCCGCAGGGCGCAATTGCAGGGCGATTGCGCTGCATATTTCCGACCGAGGAAATGTCGGTAAGGCTTGCCGGTGGCGACACCAGCAAGCCTTGTTTTTCTGGCGCCCGAGAAAGGTTTGCAAACGTATACGACGGCATTCGGGCAGCGACAAACCGCCGCTGCGATGAAGATCGGGCAGACGGGCTTCACCCTGGTCGAACTGGTCACAACCATCGTGGTGCTGGGCATCATCGCGGCGGTTGCCATCCCGCGCTTCGCCGCCACCAATAGCTTTGACTCACGCGGCTTCTACGACCGCGCGACCGCAACGGTGCGTTATGCGCAGAAACTCGCGATCGCCCAGCGCCTGCCGATATTCGTGTGCGTCAACGCGCCATCGGCAGGTGATGTCAGCGTGTCATACGCGTCCGGCTGCGCCGCGCAGATTGCCGACATCAGTGGTGATGTGCTCAGGGTGCAGGCGCCCGGCGGAGTTACGCTTGCGCCAACGACGAGTTTCAGTTTCCTCGGCGGGCTTGGACAGACCGCGGCGCAGGTGACGATCACGCTCACCAGCACCATTGCCGGCGATCCGGCGCGGTCCATCGTGGTCGAGAACGAAACAGGCTATGTGCATCCGGGGCCCTAGTCGGCACGGCG
>JAYWDM010000439.1:0-3968 GCA_043779885.1 Betaproteobacteria bacterium
TGGTGACCACGCTGGCCACGGTCGAGATGTCCGGTGTCGAACACGTGAATTACTGGAACGGCAAGGCCATCAAGTCGAGCGGGACGCTCGTGGTGACTACTCCCGCTGCCCAGAAAAAAGTGACGGCCTACGCAAGCGCTCCCGCGTCGGCGGCAAGGATCCGGGGCACGGCGTGATCGACGCGGCGAGTCCATGTCCCGCGCGGGCCGCTATTTGCGCAGGCAGTCGTCCGGCAGACACTGGATCGGCGTGAAATCGCGGTGCGCGATGTATTCAGGACGATGGAAGCGCCGGATGTGGTTCTGGCAGGAATTCAGGCTCAGGTAAACGATGGTGCGGTTCCACGGCGTCAGGTTGCTGCCCGAGGCATGCACGAGATTGCAATGAAACATCATCATCGATCCCGCGGGGCCCTTCGGTGAAATGATGCCGCCTTCGGCGACGAGGCGCGTGATGGTCGTGTTGTCGATCGTCCACAGCGGATAGCTGGTCGTCGACACGTCGTGCCCTGCTGCCTGCCGCCCCTTCTTGTGCGAGCGTGGAATGAACATCAGCGGACCGTTGAACTCGTTGACGTCTTCGAGAAATACTGCAATGTTCATTGCGCGCGCTGCCGGCATGTCGTCGTCATTGAACCATGTGCCGTAGTCCTGGTGCCATTGCCACACGTCGCCGTCGAACGCGGCTTTGCCGTTGATCTTGAACTGGTGAATGTAAACGTCGTCGCCGAGTATCTGCTGCGCGGGCGCGACCAGCCGCGGATGGCGTCCCAGCCTGCGGTAGGCGTCGTTATACGTGTGCGCCGCGAAGTTGGTGCGCACCGCCGTACTGCCTTTTTCGCGCACGTTTTCCACACGCTCTTCGGCGTAGAGTTGGGGCACTTCGTCGTTGAGCCGCTTGATTTCGCCGGGCGAAAACAGTCCCGGGAAAAACAAATAGCCTTCGCGGTGATATTCCTCGACCTGGGCCGGTGTCAGCTTCATCATGTCCTCCTCGCCCGCAGCGCTTGCCGCTACTGCCATGGGCAGGCGTAAAGATTATCACCGGCGGTGGCCGTCGTCACGTGCCTGCGCGTCGCGCGGGACGCCGGGAAATGGCGCATACTGCACGCCGGTACACAACCTCCCGGCATCTATGCCAAAGTCTCCGTCGACCAAGCTGCAAAAGCCGCTGCCACCCGCGCCGGCGAAGAGCAGGAACCCGTTTGCCCTGAATCCGAATTTCAACCAACAGACGCGCAAAATGCTGGGCAAACATTATCGCGCGAAATTCGGCGTGAAATAAAACAGGATTGAGGATACAGGTTTAACGCCTTTCAACCGAATCCTCAATCCTCAATCCTGCCTTTAAGTGCTCGCTTACCGCCATCAGTTTCACGCCGGCAATTTCGCCGATGTTTTCAAGCACGCATTGCTCGCGCAACTGGTGGTCGCGCTCGGCAGGAAAGACAAGCCGTTTTTTTATCTGGACACGCACGCCGGCATTGCGCATTACGATCTGCAACACGAATGGGCGCAGAAGACCGCTGAATACAAGAGCGGAATCGCGCTGGTTTGGGAGCGTGCCGACGCGCCGCTGGAAATCGCACCGTACCTCGATGCGGTCCGCGCGGAAAACAAGGACGGCAGGCTGCGCTACTACCCGGGCTCGCCCCGCATAGTTCGCGGGCTCATGCGCGGCAAAGACCGCATGGTAGTGACCGAACTCAACCCCAAAGACTGCGAAGCGCTCGCGACGCTCTATGCCCGCGACCGTCAGGTCACCGTGGAGCTGGCGGATGGCTACATGGCGCTCAAGGCGCATTTGCCGCCGCCCGAGCGGCGCGGACTCGTATTCATCGACTCGTCGTTCGACCGCGCGCAGGAATTCAGGCGCCTGACGGACGGCTTCGCCGAGGCCCACCGGAAATTCGCGACCGGGGTTTACGCGCTGTGGTATCCGTTGATGGATCCCGCCTCGATGCGCTCGTTTGAGCGCCGCGTCACGGCAACCGGCATTCGCAGGATTCTGCAGCTTGAAATCGCCGTGCATGACGTTGGCTTGAGTGGCGCCGTGCGCGGCTGCGGTATGCTCGTTGCCAATCCGCCGTTCGGCTTCGAAGCCGTCGCGCGCAAAATGCTCGCGTGGCTTTGGCCGCTGCTGTCGCAGGCCCGCGAAGGCGCACACGCCGTCAGGTGGCTGGTGCCGGAATAGGCACACCATCGGGTGGGCAACTTGTTGCCCACCAGTTATGCCGGGCTATTCGCGTGGGCAACGAGTTGCCCACCCTACGAATCTACGAACTACGAAGGTGGTGCACAGGCGAGCGCCGTTTCGTAGCCCGGAAGGAGCGCAGCGCATTCCGGGGATCGTTCGATTGCACGGGCGACGGGTTCCCCCGGATTTCATTTCATTGCATCCGGGCGCTATCCGCGTGGGCAACAAGTTGCCCACCCTACGATGGTGTGGTTGCGGTGGTGAGCGCGGCGTTTAGTTGCGCGGGCGTGACTATGCGAAACGGCGCGCGCCTGATTGTGCCGCGGGCGAGCCGCAGCAACTCCCGGTCTTTGGTAACGAGAAACTCTGCGCCGCAGTCGCGTGCGAGTTCGAGAAATTTCTGATCGTCCGCGTCGCGGCATACCGGCAGCCGCTCATCGTGCGCTGGCGTGACGGATCGACCCGGCCGCGCACCCGCGGATTCCAGCATGCGCGCAATGCGGCGACACTCAGCCATGCATGCGGCCTGTGCCGAGGCCGTGAGCACTTTCTTCTGCAGGCGATAAGCGAGCACCGACGCGAGTTCGCTTTCGCACGCGGCGTCAATCAGAATTTCCGCTTGTCCCGCAACGACCGCGGCCTTGAGCGGCGCCACCCCCGCATCGCCGAACACCAGCCAGTCAAGCCAGACGTTGGTGTCGAGCACCAGCCGCAGCGTCATCGCGATGCGCGCAATCCTGCGGCGTATCAGGCCGCGGCGCGCGTCGGCCGCAGGTCCGCCACGCCGTCGGCGTCGGTTGCCGAGATCGTGGTGCGCACCATGTGCCGCGGGTGTTTATTGTCCGGCCACGGCCGCCCGCGGTGCAGGGTCGCGCGGTTGTCCCACATCAACACGTCGCCCGCCTGCCAGCGATGCAGGCAGGTATATTCCGGTTGCGTCGCAGCGGCGATCAATTCATCGACCAGCGCGAGCGCCGCGTCCTTCGCCATGCCTTCGATGCCGCAGGTGTGTGACGCAACGTACAGCGATACGCGTCCATTCACCGGATTGCGCCAGCGCATGCGCCAGCAGGTTGGCGGCATCGTCGCGCGCTCGCGTTCAGAAGCGAGATGCGGCGCAATCTTGCCGCGCGAGTGGGCATAGTCGTGCCACGCCCAGGTCTTCGCAAGTTTCTCGCGCAACGCGTCCGGCAGGCGTTCCCACGCGCGCCGCATCGAAGTGAATTCGGTTTCGCCGCCCACGGGCGGAATGATGCGGGCGGAAAGCACGGAAGCGAGCGCCGGCGGCGACTTGAACGAGCTGTCGGTGTGCCATAACTGGTTCGCGCGCGAACGCAGCGACTCTTTGTGATCGGCCGGCACCAGCGCGCCGGTCGCGCGGTCGATGTTGGTCAGGATGCTGAAAGGGGTGCCCTCGCCGAGCGATGCGGCCTTGGCGATTTCGAGCGGGCCGAACCGTCGTGAATAGGCAACCTGCACTTCGTCGCTGACCGGCTGGCCGCGAAACAGCAGCACCGAATGCTCTTCGAACGCCGCGCGCACCGCTGCGTACACATCATCGCGTTCGGCAACGTCGGCAAGCCCCGCGCCGCGCACTTCAGCGAAAAAGCCGGGGCCCAGCGGAATGATTTCCATCGTGATCCTCCTTGCCGGTAGCCGGGCGCGCCGCCCGCCCCCGTTATCCATTGCAAGTCGCACAGTATATCTTTACGTGCCGCCGCCCGCAGCAGGGAGGCGCGGCGCACCATCCACTTGTTGCTGCGTGCACGGTG
>JAYWDM010000440.1:0-3964 GCA_043779885.1 Betaproteobacteria bacterium
CCAGCGCGAGGAACTCCTGCGCCGTTCTTGCCGGCAACGACGGCGACACGACGAGCACGTACGGTGCAGAGGCAACCAGCGTCACCGGCGCAAAATCGCGCACCGGGTCGTACGGGAGTTTCTTGTACAGCGCGGGGTTGATCGCGATATTGGCCGTGATGCCCATCATCAGCGTATAGCCGTCGGGCGCCGCCCTGGCGGCAATTTCAGACCCGACGACCCCGCCGGAACCCGCGCGATTGTCGATGACCACCTGCTGCGACCACGCTTCGCTCATCCTGGCGCCGATGACCCGCGCAAAAATATCGGCCGATCCGCCGGGCGTAAAAGGCACGACGATGCGGATGGGACCGCTCGGATAAACCGCATCTCTATTGCGCGGCTGGGCAAACGCGGCAGACAACGACATGGCCAAACATGCGAACGCGATACTGCGCCGGAGTGTCATCATCATTCGACCCTGATGCCCACCGCTTTGACGACCGCCGACCAGCGCGCGAAATCCTGCTTGAGATATGCCGCAAATTCTTCCGGACTGCTGCCCGCCGGCTCCGAGCCGAGACTCGACAGGCGCTGGATCACGTCCGGCGCCGCGAGCGCCTTGCGGATGTCGCCGTTCAGCTTCAATACGATTGCGCGCGGCGTTCTCGCCAGCGAGAAGTTGCACTTCCATGCCCTATACCCGATCCCCGGCAGGTCCGCGTCCGTGACTGCCCGCGCATCGGCGCAAGCGCTCATCGTACATTGGCCGGCGCGTCACACCGCCACAAGTGCTCGCGCCAGCGCACGGCCATGAGCAATGTGAACGTGATGCCGAACGCGCAATACAGCGACACCGTCACCGGATAGCCGAAGCGCGCAATCAACGGCCCCGAGATCAGCAAGCCGGGCACATTGCCGTAGATCGCCAGCATGCGTATCCCCATGACGCGGCCGCGGAACCGGGTGTCCGAGTTGCGAAGCAGGATCGCCGCCATCGGTACCTGGCTCAGGCTTTGCGCGAAGCCGGCACACATCAGCAGCATGATGCCGGCGGCGGGATTTGTCATGTGCGAAAAAACCAGGAGCATCAGGTACCACCCGATGCAGGCGACGATCGTCAGGCGCGCCGGCCGGATCGCGCTGCTGTAGCGGCTCAGCGAGATCGAGCCCACCAGCGCGCCGAACGCCGCGCCCGCAACCATGTAGCCCAGTCCGGTCTGACCGGTGTGATAAATCTCTTTCGCCACGTACGGCAGCAACCCGGTCAGCAGCGGAAACGCCGTCAGGTTGAGCAGGAACGCGAGGCACATCACCGCCAGCAGCAGGGGCGTATTCCAGACGTAGGCGAGTCCCGCTTTGAGATCGCGCCAGGGCGAAGAATGCGCGGACTCCGTAGCGGCAGGCGCGGCCGGCGGGGCAACGCGCGCATCGCCGGCGAGCCAGGTCAGCAAGCAGCTTCCCGCGTAGAGGCTCGCGACCGCCGCGTAGGCCGGCCCCATGCCGAGCGTTGCGACGAGCCCCGCGCCCGTGAGCGCGCCCGCGATGCGCGCGGAATCCTGGGTCGTGCGCTGGATGCCCATCGCCGCCATCAGTTGCGCGCCCGGCATGGTGTCGCCGACCACCGCCGCCCGCATCCCGATGTCCGACGGACGCACCAGCCCCATCAACGCGGCAATGCAAAACACGTGCACCGGCGTCAATACGCCCGTAAAAGTAAAAATCATCAGCGCCGTCGCGAGCGCCGTGTAAACGGCGCGCATTGCGCCGAGCAGCTTGCGGTGGCCGATGCGGTCGCCCACCACGCCGAACATCGGTCCGAGCAGGGTGCCGGTGTATTGCAGCGACGCGAACACGGTCAGCAGCAGCACCGAACGCGTCTCGACCAGCACGTACCAGCCGAGGATCAGCGTCTCCATCTCGAAGGCCCACGAAGTCGCCAGATCGGCGGGCCACTGAAAGCGGAAGCTGCGCACCCGGAACGGTGCGAGCGCGGACACTCTCGAGGCTGCGTTCAAGATACGGCGCCGCCGTGCCGCGCCGGCCCGCGCGGCGCGGGCAACCGGGGCACGTTAACCTGCTTCCCGCGGGCTAGCAGTTCGTTGAAAATCGGCAGAGACTGTCATTTTAAGGAGCCAAAGGCGACGAAGCAATCTCGTCACTCGTTGATTGCGCAAAATACGAGATTGCCGCGCTGACCGCCACGCTACGCTCGCGACTCACGGCTCACCGCAATGACAGCATGATGTGTTTTTCAACAAACTGCTAGCCGGCTTTCTTCGCGTCGCCCGATTTGACGGCGTCGCTCATCTTCACCGGCGGGACCACCGGCACGATGCCGCTCATGAGCGAGCCGGGCACGGATTCGATCAGTTCATCGATGGTGAACATGCCGTCGTCGCCCTTGTGCAGGAACTTGTAGTCCTCGCCGAAGTAATACGTATTGATGCGCCCGCGCTCGACGTGGAACACCTGGCCGTTGATGACGTCGGCGTCATCGGTGCAAAGATAGGCGACCATCGGCGCGACGTATTCCGGGCCGCGGTGCACCAGCGTCAAATCGTATTGCTCCTTGGTCATCAGCCCCGCTTCGAACTTGCGCCGGCGGTTTTCCTTCACGGCCGGGGTCAGCGTCATGCGCGTGTCGGCCGAGGGGCAGATCGCGTTCGCCGTAATGCCGTTCTTGTACGCTTCCTTGGCGATGGAGCGCGTGAGCGCGATGATGCCGGCCTTGGCCGCGCTGTAATTACACTGCCCGACCGAGCCTTTGAACGCGTCGGACGAAAAATTTACGATGCGGCCAAAACCCGCCTGCCGCATGAACTTGATCGCGTGGTGCGCCATGTTCCATTGTCCCTTCAGGTGCACGGCGACGACCGAATCGAAATCGTCCTCGCTCATGTTCCAGATCATGCGCTCGCGCAGATTGCCGGCGACGCTGACCAGGATGTCGATCTTGCCGTACGTATCGATGCACTGATTGACCATCAGGCCGGCTTTGAGGTAGTCCGCCACTGAGTCATAATTCGCGGCCGCCTTGCCGCCGGCTTTCACGATCGCGGCAACGACCTCATCCGCCGGCCGCTCGTCGGTTTTCTCCCCGCCGCGCCCAACCCCCGGGTCGTTGACGATAACGCTCGCGCCTTCCGCGGCCAACAGCAATGCGACCTCGCGCCCGATGCCGCGTCCGCCACCGGTAACGACCGCTGCTTTTCCTTTAAGATGCATGCTATCCCCCTTGTAGTTGTCCTGAAATGCCGCTTTCCAGCGGACAAGTATACCGGCGCGGCTGGTTCCTGGTGTTTATCGGGATATTCGAACTGCCGCGCCGTCTGCAATTGCGGTCTCGAGATGCGCTGTGCTACGGTTGGGTTTCGCAGGCCCGCTCGACACGCCAGGAGGTGCGCCATGAGAACCCGCTTCAATTGCCGTTTGGCGATGCTCGCGGCGATGCTGATCCCGGCGGCCGCGCAGGCGCAGGCGCCCTACCCGACCAAGCCGATGCGCCTCATCGTGCCGTATCCGCCGGGGGGAACCACGGACTTCGTCGCCCGCGAACTCGCCGGCAGAATTGGCGAAGCGATGGGCTACCAGATCGTGATCGACAACCGGCCCGGCGCCGGCACTTTGATTGGCCTGGCGCTTGGTGCACGAGCGGCCGCGGACGGCTACACGATCACGTTCGGAACCTCGGCGGGACTCGCGGTAAATCCCGCGCTGGGAGTGAAGATGCCCTTCGATCCGCTGCGTGATTTTGCGCCGGTCGGCCTCATGGTGTACGTGCCCTACCTGCTGGTGGTCAATCCCGCGCTGCCGGTGCGCAGCGTCAGGGACCTCATCGAACTCGCGAAGGCGCAGCCCGGCAAGCTCAATTTCGCGTCTCCCGGCGTCGGCACGCCAAACCACCTCGGCATCGAACTCCTGAACGCCGTGGCCGGCGTGCGCTTCGTGCACGTGCCCTACAAAGGTGGGGCGAACGCGGTGA
>JAYWDM010000441.1:0-10999 GCA_043779885.1 Betaproteobacteria bacterium
CATGGCAGCGCGCGCGACACGCGCTCGGCCTCGATGACCCGCGGCGAGATTCAATACGTCCTCGTCGAGGAAAAGGGTGGCGCGGCGACGCGCGTCGACCTCGAAGTCGGTTACACGCTCACCGGCCCGCTCGCGCAATTCAGCCGGTTGGCCCTCGTCGAAGACATCGCAAAACGCATGACCGACGCCTTCGCGCGCAACCTGCAGGCGCGCCTCACGCCAGGCGCGAACGCAGCAAGCGCAGGCCACGCTGCGCAGGCGCCGGTTCCCGAGCTTGATGCAGGCTCGCTCATTTTCTCGGTTGTGTGGGAGCGCATCAGGAAGTTTTGCCGCGCCCTGATGGGACGCTGAGGGCGGCGCACCAGCGGATGCCGCGAGCCTATGAAACCGTCGTTGCGAAAAAAGCGATCTGCGTGCGCGCAAGCAGTAGTAACACCTGCATGCTAAAACTTGTTTTTTGACCGTGCCCGCGCTACGCCGTTGTCTTATAATGGCGCATCACGCTTAAGACAGGGTGGGCCCGCAAAATGTGCCACCGGCAATAGCGGGGTTACGTGGGTTGAACGGCGTTTGCTTTGCTTTGTGTTCGAATCATATCGTCACCGCTGCCGGCGGCGACCAAATTCAGAGGAGCCCCAAGCATGCGTATTTCCCTCAAAGTCCTGATTACCGCCACCTTGCTGGCTGCGACACTGGCCCTGCCGGCTGCCCGCGCGCAGACGATCAAGATCGGCGCGCCTCTGGCGCTCACTGGCGGCCTCGCCGATGAAGGCAAGAAACAGCGTATCGCCTACGACATGTGGCTCAAGCGCGTCAACGACGCCGGCGGCATTAGTGTCGGCGGCAAGAAGATGAAGGTCGAACTGATCGCCTATGACTACCAGACCAACGAGCAGCGCGCGCAGCAGATGGCCGAGAAGCTGATCGTGGACGATAAGGTCGACTTCCTCACGGCGCCGTTCGGTTCGGGTCACACCAAGGTCGTCGCCGGGGTTGCCGAGCGTTATGGCGTGCCCATCGTGGCTGGTACCGCTTCGAGCGAGTCGGTATTCAACCAGGGCTACAAGTTCCTGTTCGGCACCCTCGCGCCCAACTCGGGACTGGTGGACAACATGGTGACGCTGTTCAAGAAGCAGTTCCCCAACACCAAGCGCGTCGCCATCCTCGGTCGTGAAGACGTGTTTCCCAAAGCCATGGCCACCGCTTTGCAAACAGCGGCGCCCAAGGCCGGCATGGAGGTCGTCTATGTCGAGACCTATCCGGTCGGCGCGCTCGACCTGTCCTCTGCGATCTCCAAGATGAAGTCGACCAACCCGGACTGGATCTACGTTACCGGCTACACCAAAGACCTGGTGCTGGCGCGCAAACAGATGGCCGACGTGGGCCTCACAGCACCCATCATCACCATGGTCACCGGCCCGGCCTACGCCGAATACATCGACGCGCTGGGCCCGCTTGCCGAGGGCGTGACCAGCGCGAGCTGGTGGGTGCCGGTGACGACCTACAAGTCTGACGACGTCTTTGGCACGACCCAGTCCTTTACCGAAGAATTCAGGAAGCGCGAGAAGATGGATCCCGAGTACGTGCACGCGTCCTCGGCCGCCGCACTGGTCGCCCTGCAAACGGCCATCGAGAAAGCCGGCACGCTGGACAAGGCCAAGGTGCGCGACGCCCTCGCCTCGCTCGATATTCTCACCTTTTACGGACCGATCAAGTTCGCCGCCAACGGCATGAATAGCGGCCGCGACCTGCCCATCATCCAGGTGCAAAAAGGCAAGTCGGTCGTGCTTTATCCGGACAGCATCAAGCAGGCGACGATGACGTCGGTCAAGTAGGTCGTGGCGGAGAGTTCCCGCCCGGTCTGATGGCGGCGCC
Organism: Betaproteobacteria bacterium; assembly: GCA_043779885.1. GTDB lineage: Bacteria > Pseudomonadota > Gammaproteobacteria > Burkholderiales > SG8-41 > PALSA-1004. Next base: position 1,876 of record JAYWDM010000441.1, read on the forward strand.
GCGCGTCGCCATCGCTTCGCCTCGTAATCTACAGTCCGGATACCTGCTGCGACACCCCCCTGAATGGAATACGGTCAAGTAATCGCGAATGGGCTGATGCTCGGCGCGCTCTACGCCTGCATCGCGGTGGGCTTTTCCCTCGTCTGGGGCGTGCTCAACGTCATCAACATGCTGCACGGCTCGTTTATCATTCTCGGCGGCTACCTCACTTTTTTCGCCTGGCTGCATCTCAAGATCAATCCCTTCGTCACCCTGTTGCCGGTGGCCGCCCTGCTGTTTGTCCTTGGCTTCGTCATTCAGTACGTGCTCATCAACCGCGTCGTCAGCCGGCCGGTGCTCACCACGTTGACGCTGACCTTTGGCCTCGACATGATTCTCTACAATTTCATGAATCTCGGCTTTACCGCCACGCCGCGGCGGGTCGTTCTCGACCTCGGCCGCATTGACCTTGGCGGGGTGATCCTGCCGCTCGATCGCGTCGTTGCGATGGCCCTCGCCCTAACGCTCACCGGCCTGCTCTACCTGGTACTGCGCACCTCGCGAACCGGCCGCGCCATCGTCGCCGTGCGCATGGACCGCGACGCCGCGGCGCTGATGGGCATACGCGTCAATAAGGTCTATGCCATTACCTTTGGCATAGGCGCGCTGATGGCGGGCGCCTGCGGCGCGCTGATCTCGGTGGTATTTCCGATCACCACCAGCGTCACCGGGCTGTTCCTCGGCAAGGCCTTTGTCATCTGCGTCATCGGCGGCCTGGGCACGGTGTCGGGCGCGCTGGTGGGCGGCCTGGCGCTCGGGCTGATCGAGAGCTTCGCCGGCCATTGGTTCGGCCCGCAAAGCGCCATCCTTTCCGGCTTCCTCGTCATGCTGGTGCTGCTGGTGGTCCGACCCACCGGCCTCGTCGGCAAAAAGGGCTACGAATGAAACGGCTGCCCTACATTCTGTTCGCGCTATGGGTCATTGCGCTGGCCGCCGCGCCGTTTCTTGCCAGCAATTACGTGGTCAAGATTGCGACCTTTCTTGCCATGTACGCCGCGCTGGCGCTGTCATGGAATTTCATCGGCGGGTATACCGGTTATCCGTCGTTCTCCACCGCGGCGTTTTTCGGGCTTGGCGCCTATGCCGGCGCGCTGCTGCAGAATGCCGGCCTGTGGGTCGGCCTTGCCTGGGTCGGCGGCGCCATTGTCGTCACGGTGTTTGCCGCCCTGCTCGGCTTCGCCATCCTGCGCATGAAAGGCCATTACTTCGCCATCGCTTCCTTCTCGCTGGTCGAGGTGCTGATGCTCGTCGCATCCACCTGGTCGGGACTCACCGGCGGCGGCGAGGGACTCAACGTCAAGATCATGGCCGGCGGCCCCGACTTTATCGGACGCGTGTTTCTCTACACCATGCTGGGCATCATGCTCGCAGCCTTCATCGCCACGGTTCTGGTCGACCGCAGCCGTCTTGGCTTCGGACTGCGCTGCATCCAGCAGAACGAGGACGCGGCCGACATGGTGGGTGTCGATGTCAACCGCTACAAGACCGCCGCATTCGCCCTGTCGGCCGTATTCTGCGGGGCGGTGGGCGCGGCCTACGCGTCGTGGGTCGCGTACATTTCCCCGGTCGACTCGTTCTCCATCCTGTTGACGCTCAAGGTGCCGGTGATGGTGCTGCTGGGCGGCCCCGGCACCGTGTTCGGACCGGTGATCGGTTCGGCGGTGTTCGTGCTGATGGAAGAAACTATCTGGGCCAAGTTTCTCGATTACCACCAGGCCATCCTGGGCACGGTGATCGTCCTGTTGATTTTTTTCCTGCCCGGCGGTCTGCTGAAGCTCTTCTCGCGGCGTACGGTATTGTGAGCGCAACGCTGCTCTCGGTCGATAATCTGTCGAAGTCCTTCGGCGGTGTGCAGGCGGTGAAGGACGTGTCCTTTACCCTTGCCGAAGGCGAGATCGTCGGACTGATCGGCCCCAACGGCGCCGGCAAGACCACCCTCATCAACCTGATCACCGGCGTGTTCCCGGCAAGCGGCGGCCGGATCGTATTCCGCGGCGAGGACGTGACCAGCCAGCGCCCGTTTCAGGCAGCGCGCCGCGGCCTCGCCCGCACTTTTCAGATCGTGCAGCCGTTCCCGGCGATGAGCGTGCTTGAAAATGTTGTCGCCGGCGCGCTGTTTGCCGGCGCCGCCGCCTCACGCGCCGAAGCCGAGGCCGACGCCCTGGCACATCTGGAATTTGCCGGGCTGGCCGCCGACGCAATGCGCCCCGCCGTCGCGCTGACCCTGCCTTCGCGCAAACGCCTTGAACTGGCAAAAAGCCTGGCGATGAAGCCCCGCGTGCTGCTGCTCGACGAAGTGAATGCCGGGCTCAACACTTCGGAGATCGACCATGCGCTCGAACTCATCCGCGCAATCGCCCTGCGCGGCATCACTATCATCATCGTTGAACACTTGATGAAAGTGGTGTTGTCGCTGTCGCAGCGCATTCTTGTGCTGCACCACGGCGAGTTAATCAGCGCCGGCAGCTCGCAGGACGTCGTCAATGACCCGCGCGTGATCGAGGCTTACCTTGGCAGCAAGTTCGCCGCACGGCAGAAAATGCTCGCGCCGGTAGCGCACGCATGACCGCACCGCTGCTCAGGATTGAGGGCCTCACCGCCGGTTACGGCGACGTGCAGGTGTTGTGGGGCATAGACCTCGAAGTGCAGCCCGGCGAAATCACCTGCATCGTCGGCTCCAACGGCGCGGGCAAATCGACGCTGCTGCGGACCATATCAGGGCTGGTGCGCGCCACTGCCGGCACGGTAAGCTTTGCCGGAAAATCCATCGCCGGCGCCGAGCCCGACGCGGTCCTGGGCGCCGGAATTGCCCATGTGCCCGAGGGACGGCGCCTGTTTCGCGGCCTGTCGGTGCGTGATAACCTTTTACTCGGCGCCTACCTGCGCCGCGCCGGCAAAGCCGAAATTGAACGCGATCTGGAGTCGGTGTACGCCATTTTTCCGCGGCTGAAGGAACGCGCGCGGCAGGATGCGACGACGCTGTCGGGCGGCGAGCAACAGATGTGCGCGATCGCCCGCGGCATCATGTCACGCCCGCAGTTGCTGATGGTGGACGAGTTGTCGCTGGGACTCGCGCCGCGGGCGGTCGAACTGATGAGCGAGGCGCTGCGGGACATCAACAGGCAAGGCCTGGCGATTCTGATGGTGGAGCAGGACGTGTTCACGGCCTTTGAGCTGGGGCACCGCGCGTATGTCATTGAAACCGGCCGCGTGGCGATGCGCGGCAGCACCGCCGAACTGGCCGAGGACCCGCGCGTGCGCCAGACGTATCTCGGGTTGTAGTAGCACGCGTGTTGGACAAAGGCCGGAAAACCAGCGGCGGTTTCAGGCGACTCACACCCGTATATTCGCCGCGTCAATTCCCGTCCCGCTACTTCTCCAGGCCAATCTCCCTGGCGTATTGCGCCAGATACCCGCCTTCAACATGCCGCCGGCCCCGCTCTTTGAACATCGCCGGGTCGGAAGGCAGGCCGTGGCCGTCGGCCAGGCGGTTCATGAAGGAATAGACACAGCACACCATGATGGCGTCGTGCAGCGCGCGCTCGTCCCACCCGGCGGCGTAGACCGCGTCGGCGTCCTTTTGCGTCATGCGCGATGGCGTCAGCGTGAGCTTCTTCACAAACGCGAGCACCGGGCGCAGCGCCGGCTTGATGGGCGCGGCGTCGATATCGTTCATCAGCAGATCGAACACCTTGGCGTCGATGCCGAGCAGCTTGGCCGCTTCCGAGTGACTGGAGTAGCAGTACGTGCAGCTGTTCAGCGCCGAGGTGTAGGCGCCCATGAGTTCGCGTTCTCCGGCGGTGAATGCCGAAGGCCCGCGCAGAAATCCTTCCTCCACCTCGCACCAGTGCCGGAAAATCGCCGGGCTGAGTGGATAAACGTCCTTGACCAGCGAATCGGCCGGCAGCGAAGGTAATAATGGCATGAGAGAATTCCTTTCCTAAATTGATGAAAGTCCGGAGCAGGCAAGGTTGGTGGTTGGTTGCACCATCACCAACGCGGCAAAACTCGAATGCTTATTCCACCGCCATTTCATACGGTTCGATACGCGAGCGGTAGTCGCTGGCCGCGTCCGGGTGACCGGCTCAGTTCCTGATCATGCGCAGGTCGCCCTGGCGAACCTCAGGCGGATACAACACCACCGGCTTGCCCTGCTGTACCTGGATGATAGGCAGGTTGCGCGCCGAGTTCATGCCGTCCTCGCGGAATTTGATCGGGCCGTAGAATGTCGACAACTGGATTTCGGTCAGCGCCTGGCGCACCTTGGCGCGGTCGAGGCTGCCGGCTTTCTCGATCGCCTTTTGCAGCGCGATCAGCGCCGCCGCCGAGGACGCATGCACGTAGTCGGGATCCTGCCCGGTCTTTTTCTTTACCGCATCGAAAAACGCCCGTGTGGTACCAAACACATCGTCGCCCTTGTACTGCGTCGCAAAGTGCCACCAGGTCGCGCTGGTGACGTTTTCGGCCAGCGGCCCCAGGCCGTCGACGAACTCGTGATACGCCGGGCCGGTGATCATGGTGATGATCGGCGCCTCGGCTTTGAGGTCGTTCATCTGTTTTCTGAACAGCACCAGGTCCTTGGTATAGCCGGTGACGAAGACCCAGTCGGGCGCGGCGGCCTTGAGCGAGGTGATTGCGCTCGAGTGGTCCAGCGTTCCGACCGGATACAGACTCTGGTGCACCACCTGGTAACCGTACTTGGCCGCCTGCGCCGCCATCAGCGTTGCCATGATCTTGGGAAACACGTCGTCGCGACCGACGATGGCGATTTTTTTCGCTGCTGGAGCCTTGTCTTTGACGTAGGTGTACAGCGAGTCGACGAGGCCGGCGCTGGGTGCAAGCGTGCCGAACAGGTTCTTGTAACCCTGATTGTGCACGGGCTCTGCCGAGGCAACGGCGATGATGGGCACGCCGTAGCGCTCGGCAACACCGGCGACGACCTTGGTGTGACCCGAACCGAAGGGCGCCGTGAGAAAGTCCACCTTGTCGTCGACGATCAGCTTTTCCGCGAGCTGAGAGGCGCGCTGCTCGTTGGTCTGGTAATCATAGGTAATGATTTCCACCTTCATCTTTTTGCCGCCGACATTGATGCCACCGGCGGCGTTGATGCGCTCGAGCCACAGTTCGTAGGCGACTTGCTGCTTCCTGCCCTCGTCGGCAAGGCCGCCGGTAAGGGCCAGAGGCGCACCGATCTTGATCGTCTGCGCGTGGGCAACCGCCTGGACAGCCGCCGCAGCCAGCAGCGTGAAAGTAAGCAGCGATTTCAGGGAAATTCGCATGGTCGAAGACTCCTCGAAGGTGATGCGCCGCAGGAAGCGGTGACCATCATAGTACGCAATGTCGGCGCCAAACGAACAATTAGCCAAAAGTCAGGTGTACTGTTTGCAACTGCGGTAAAGTGTACTAAAGAACCGGTGTTTGATGTTCTCCTTTTCCGTCTACCTACGCAAGCATGCTGCGCGCTGAAAGTCGCGCAGGGACAGGCGCGGATCGAATGTCCCGGTGCAGCGGTCAATTGATCGTCATATTTTCGCATGATACGATCATCCTGAAGTTGCCATGAGCCTTGGCTCATGGTGCGCGTTCATGCATAGACGCCTGTGTCGAATTGGTGCACAACGCGCAAGCCGATTGGCGCATGAATTCCCGTATACCCGGTGCACAGGGCGCATCGACGCAGGGAGGCAAACATGATCAGGATCTTCGTTCCGGCCTGTATTGCCCTTTGTATCCCTGCTATACCGACTGCGTCGGCTCAGGAATATCCGTCCAAACCAATCCGGCTGATCGTGCCCTATCCGCCGGGGGGCGGAGTCGACGCCACCGGTCGCGTCATCGGCCAGGCGCTTACCGAACAGCTTGGCCAGTCGGTCATCGTCGAAAACCGCGCGGGCGCGACCGGGCGTATCGGCACGGAGATAGTCGCCAAATCCCCTGCGGATGGATACACCTTGCTCCTCGGCAGTGGAGCGCCCAACGCCGTCATTCCAAGCGTCACGCCCAACCTCCCGTACGACGCGATCAGGGACTTCGCGCCAATCAGTCTCGTCGGCAAGACGGACTACACGCTCGCCGTGCACCCTTCGTTGCCCGTGCGTTCGGTCAAGGAATTGATCGCTTTCGCGAAAGCGAAGCCGGGACAGCTCACCTATGGATCGAGCGGCATACTCAGCAACACGCACCTGTGTGGCGAACTGTTGAATCAGATGGCGAAGGTGGACGTGGTCCACGTTGCCTACAAGGGCACCGGGCCCGCGCTGCTCAGTGTGCTTGCCGGCGAAACGGCCATGTCGTACGGGGGCGGCGGCGCGATCATGCCGCACGTCACGGCACGCAGATTGCGTGCGCTGGCAACCACCGGGACCACGCGCAGGTCCCCGGACCTGCCGACGATGAGCGAAACGCTCCCGGGTTATCACGTTAATCAGTGGTACGGCGTGATCGCGCCTGCCGGCACGCCGCCCGCCATTCTCGATCGCCTGCATAAAGAGATCGTGCGTGCGGTCGCCAATCCCAAAATCGTCCAGCAGCTCACTAGTCTCGACACGGATGCCGTCGCCAGCTCGCCGCGGGAGTTTTCGGCTCTGATCAAGTCCGAGATCGAGAAATGGGCGAAAGTGGTCAAGGCTTCTAACATCCGGCTGGACTAACGCACGCGGATGCAGGTGCGTCGGCGCGTATCGGGCCGGAAGCCTGGAATTTACCGAAAACTTCGCGATAGGAAATGACCATGAACGAGAATTTTCGGGAATTCCTCGAGCGCCTGCGCGAGGAGCACGAACTCACCGACATCAAACAGGCGGTTGATATCCGGCACATTGCGACACTGGTCGACCAGTCCGAACAGGCGCTTTATTTCCACAACGTGATTGGTTACCGCATGCCGGTCGTGTCCGGACTCTTCCGCAGCCAGCGGCGCGTGACGCTGGCGATGGGCTGCAGCAAGTTCTCCGAAATCGAAGCGCGACTGCGCCACGGCATCGACCATCCGCTCGCGCCGCGCTACCATGAGTCCGCGCCGCACAAGGAGGTGATCAAGGTCGGCGACGACGTCGACCTGTTCGAGCTGCCCATCCCGATGTCATCGATTTACGACGGCGGCCCCATGATCACCGCGGGTGTCGTGATGGCGCGCGACCCCGAATACGGCATCAATTCCGGCGTCTACCGTTTTCTGGTCAAGGAAAAGAACCTCACCGGCATCGACATCGTGACGCCGAATAACCTGCGGCTCTATGCACAGCGCGCGCTGGCGGCCGGCCGCGCGTGTCCGATTTCGATTTCGATCGGCACGCATCCGTTCGAAATCATGGGCGCCGGCTTTCGCGCGCCCGTCGGGGTGGACGAGATGGGTATCGCGGGCGGCATCCGCGGCGCACCGGTTGAACTCGCGACCTGTGAAACGATCGATCTGCCGTGCGTCGCCGGCGCCGAGATTGTCCTCGAAGCCGAAATACTGCCGACTGGCTGGGTGTGGCCGGAGGGGCGCTTCGGCGAATTTACGCGCCTGATGGGCGGCTTGCACTGGAACCCGTTGGTAAAGGTCAAGGCGATAACGCGCCGCCGCGATGCGACCTACTATTCGCTGCACATGCCGTGGGAGAACACCTGGATCGGGGCGCCGACGCGCTATGCCGCGATCCGTGCCGCGCTCAAGACCGCCGGCGTACAGGTGACGGACATCAACGTCACGCTCGGCGGCTGCGCAATGTGGCATGCCGTAATCTCGATCAGGAAGCAGGCCGGCGAAGGCAAGAACGCGCTGCTGGCGGCGCTGTCGGTAATGGATCTCAAGCACGTGGTGGTGGTCGACGACGACATCGATGTATTCAATGCCACGGACGTCGAATGGGCGATCGCCACCCGCGTACAGGGCGACCGCGACGTATTCGTCATTCCCGGCGCGCGCGCCAAGCCGCTGGACCCCAGCCTGCCGATCGTACCGCACGGAACAGTGCCAACGACCGCCAAGGTCGGCATCGACGCCACCATCGGCGAAGGCATACCGCGCGAGCGCTACGAGCGCATCTCGTACGCCTGCGCGGACCGCGTCAAAATCGGGGATTATGTCGCCGGTAAAGCCGATCAGCCACCGTCCGGCGTCAACACGCCGTCCGAGCCTGTCGCACAACTCGCGCAGAAGATCGACGAACTGATCGGGAAAACGCCATGCTATTACTCGGAGATTGCCGAGCGTTTTGCCGATTACGATTTCCCGTCGATTGCACGGGCGATCGGCCGTTTGCACGCCGACGGGAAAATGTGGCAGGACCCGCGCGGCCGTCTGTGCCTGCGCGGATCAGCGTTCGCCGCCAAGCCGCCGGAGAAAACCTGAGCACTCGAACGCACGCATGTCCCGCCGCCGGGACCGCCACACCCCGATTACCCCAAAAACCGACGACCCCGTTTTCCACTGTCACGAGAGAACCCAAATGCATTTCCTCACCGAGAAGGACGTCAAACAGGCGCTCGCGGGACGCGCAACCGCGCGCGAAGCCGTGCAGGTCATCGAGCAGGTGCTCAAGCAACAGTCGGAGGGCAGCACGTATCACCTCAAACGCTACACCATGACGCACCCGCAGCATCCAGGCCACCTCTGGCACAACGTACGGATACTGCCGGGCATGGTCCCTGGCATGGGCGCGGCTGCCGTGCGTGTTTATTCGGGTTACCGCGGCACGAATCGATCCGAGGTCATCTGCCTCTTCGACTGGTCGAGCATGGAGATGGTCGCCATCATCTCCGACTATCACCTGCATGCCATACGCACGGCTTCTCCGTACGGCGTCGCGGCGAAGCACCTCGCCAAACAGGAATCCACGACACTCGGCATCATCGGCACGGGCCGCTATGCACGCGGCATGGCGCAGGCGGTCTGCGCCGTACGGCCCATTCGCAGGATCAAGGTCTATAGCCGCGATCCCGCGAACGTCCGCAACTTCTGCGATGTCATGCGCAAAGCGCTCGAGATCGAGGTGTCGCCGGCCGCCAGCGGACGCGAAGCGGTGAAAAACACGGACATCATGATTACCGCCACCAGTGGCAATACCATCGTGTTCGAGGGCAGTTGGCTGGAGCCCGGCGC
>JAYWDM010000442.1:0-10982 GCA_043779885.1 Betaproteobacteria bacterium
ACGCGGTCGCAGCACGCGACGCCATCATCGAGCTCCACGCCCTGCAACAACTGCTGCACGTGTTCCGGCTGCAGCTTGCCCATGACGCGTACCGCGTACTCGCGTTCGATTTCGAAACGCGGGTGCATCATCCGGTTAGCGAGCTCCCCCGAAGTCGTAAACATCAGCAGGCCGCAGGTATTGAAATCGAGTCTGCCGATCGATATCCATTTGGCGCCGGACACCGCCGGCAGGCGGTCGAATACGCTGGGCCGGCCGCGCGGATCGTCGCGGCTGGCAATTTCTCCTTCGGGTTTGTGATACAGCAGCACGCGCGGCAGCCGCGAAGCGGACTGCGCCCGCACTATCCGGCCCGCGACCTTGATCTGATCCGCCGGCCCGACGCGCGCGCCTATCGTGGCGATCTTGCCATTGACGGTGACGCGGCCGCCGCCGATCAATTGTTCCATGTCGCGCCGGGAGCCCAACCCGGACTGCGCGAGAACCTTCTGCAGTTTTTGCGTGGGTTCGGCCGCGGCCAGCGGCGCGGCATTGCGCGCGCTGCCCGCGGTCGCGGGGGCGCGTGGCAGTCGCTCACGCGTAGTCGCGCGCCGCGGCCCGCGCGCCGGATTTCGGGGTTGGCTCAAGGCGATGCCTCAAGGGTGCGGCGCTCGATCACTGCCTGCGCGAGCGTGCCGCTGTCGACATGTTCCAGTTCGCCGCCGACCGGCAAACCGCGGGCAATGCGGCTCACCTTCAGGCCGCGCGCCAGCAGCAATTCGCCGATGTAATGTGCGGTCGCCTCGCCCTCAACCGTGAAATTGGTGGCGACGATCACCTCGCGCACACCGCCCGCATCGGCGCGCTTGAGCAGCCGGTCGAGATGAATGTCCCTGGGCCCTATGCCGTCGAGCGGCGACAACCTGCCCATCAGCACGAAGTACAGCCCCTGATAGCATTCCGCCTGTTCCATCATTAACATATCGGCGGGCGTCTCGACCACGCACAGCAAGTACGGGTCGCGCCGCGGCGATCGGCACAACCCGCACACCGGCTCCTGCGCGAAGGTATTGCAGCGCTCACAGTGCCGGATCAGTTCGAGCGCGCTGCCGAGCGCGGCCGCCAGCCGTGCCGCACCCTGGTGATCACGCTGCAGCAGGTGATAACCCATGCGTTGCGCGGACTTGGGACCCACGCCGGGCAGACAACGCAGCGCTTCGATGAGTTCTTCAAGGCTGGACGGATTCTTCATAAATCAGCAATGATGGCGGAAGGTGAGGGGCGAATCGACAAATCGCCTGCCAGTGCAGCTGAGTCCATCATCCTTCATCCCGCAGGTCAGAACGGCAACTTGAAGCCTGCCGGCAGCCCCATGCCGGCCGTCATGCCGCCCATTTTTTCCTGGGTAGTCGCCTCGACCCGGCGCACCGCGTCGTTCACTGCGGCGGCAACCAGGTCTTCCAGCATTTCCTTGTCGTCCTTGAGCAGGCCGTCATCTATGGTCACGCGCTTTACATCGTAGCGACAGGTCATGACCACCTTAACCATGCCCGCCCCGGACTGGCCCTCGACCTCGATCGTCGCCAGTTGTTCCTGCATGCGTTTCATGTTTTCCTGCATTTGCTGGGCCTGTTTCATCAGCCCGCCGAGACCGCCTTTCATCATGAACCACCTCCCTTGGACACTTAATGCACCGGTTTGATCGTGGATGGCAACACCCGCGCGTCGAAATTCTCGATCAGGTCGCGCACGAACGGGTCGCCTTCGATCGCCACGGCCGCGGCACTCTGCAGTTGCTCGCTTTCGCGGGTGCGGATTTCCGCGAGCGTATTGCCGTTGCCCGGGGCGACACTGATTTCAAGCTTCACCCTGGCGCCCAGGTGTTGTTCGAGCGCCAGTTTCAACCGGTCCTGGTACGGCCGGTCGATCAGGTGGCGCTGGGCGTGAGGCACGCAAAGCGCGATGCACCCATCCCGCCATTCCACCAGTTCGCAGTTATGCGCGAGCATGCGCTCCATTCCCGCCAGCGGCAAACGATTGATCAGCGCATTCCAGTCGTCGTCAGCCGGCTTTTTTTTTACTTCCGCAACGGCTGCGCTCTGCACTGCCCGCGACGGGTTCGCACCGGCAACGCCCGCCTGCACGGCGTCGCTTGCGGCGGGCATGAACGCGAGCATGCGCATAAGGGCCATCGTGAAGCCGGCAAAGTCATCCGGTGCAAGCCCGATGTCCTGACGTCCGTGAAGTGCAATCTGATACAGCAACTGGATCGCTTCCGCGTCGAAACCAGCCGCCAGCGCCAGGATGGCGGCGCGCTCCGGATCGTCCGCGGAAATCGCCTGCGGCACCGTCTGCGCCAGCGCGATGCGGTGCAACAGCGTGGCCAGATCCTGCAGCGCGATTTCAAACGACAGGCTGCGTTCAGCCATGCGATCGGCAACGGCAATCAGCGCGGCGCCGTCGTGCTGGCGCAATGCATGCAGAATATCGTGCAGGTATTCCTGCTCGACGCTGCCGAGCATGGCCCGTACCGCAGGCTGTTCGACACGTCCGCCGCCGTGCGCGATCGCCTGATCAAGTAGGCTCAGTCCGTCGCGCATGCTGCCGCGGGCAGCGCGTGCGAGCAGGGTCAGTGCGTCTTCTTCGCACGCGATATCTTCAAGCGCAAGTATCTTCTTCAACTGCTCCTTGATCTGCGCCTGCGGAATCTGCTTCAGATTGAACTGCAGGCAACGCGACAGCACAGTCACCGGTATCTTCTGCGGATCGGTGGTGGCGAGTATGAATTTGACATGCGCAGGCGGTTCTTCCAGGGTTTTCAGCATCGCATTGAATGCGTTGCGTGAAAGCATGTGCACTTCGTCGATGATATATACCTTGAAACGCGCACTGGTCGGCGCGTAGAGCGCGTTTTCGAGCAGGTCGCGCATGTTGTCGACCTGCGTATTGGACGCAGCGTCGAGCTCAAGCAGGTCGATGAAACGTCCGGCATCGATTTCCGTGCACGCCGCACACTTGCCGCAGGGCTGGGCCGTGATCCCCGTTGCGCAGTTGAGCGCCTTGGCGATGATGCGCGCCAGCGTCGTCTTGCCCACGCCGCGCGTCCCCGTAAAAAGGTACGCGTGATGCAGACGCTGCTGCGTCAGCGCATTGGTCAGCGCCTTGACGACATGCTCCTGGCCAACCAGTTCGGAAAACGTCCTGGGACGCCACTTGCGGGCGAGAACTTGGGTCACGAGGATTCGGTATACGGCAAGCAGTTGGCGGCAAGCAGCGTGAGCCAGGGTTTACCGCTCACCACCTGCCGCGCACTAGAAGCGATACTGCAGGCGCAGTTCGTGAAAATTGATACCCTGATTGGGTCCCTTGATCCCGGCATTCGACATATGCTGGTAGCGGTAGCCGACGTCGTATTTTCCTTTGTCGCCGAAGCGCACGCCGGCGCCTATGTGATCGCCGAACTGGAAGCTGCTGCCAAATTGACGTTGTGTGCTGACGGACGTCGCCGACAACAGGTGGAAGCCGACGCCCAGTTCGGCGTAGGGCGACAGCCCCGACAACGTGGTCTGCTGGAAACGCAACACGGGCGTGAAACCGATATCCAATAGTGTGCTGTGCGTCTTGGCAAAGCTGTTGTTGCTCCAGTAGCCGAAATCCGACTCCCAGTACCCGCCCAGGTGCCAGTTGCCCACTTCCACCAATTTCCTGTTCCAGTCCCACTGCACGCCAACGCGCAACATATTCACATTGGCATTGGACGAGTCCGAGTGACCGTACACGACGGACATGCCATCGATCGCGCAGGCCAGCGGGCTCGCAGCGAGCAGCACAGCAGCGATCAGGTATTTGATTTTATGCATGGTAGATCCTTAACATTGCACCGCGATTGCATGCGGTATCCTTATGATATCGCAAAACAAATTAGGTGGCGAGCCTTGTCCCCGGCACTTGCAGAGAATAGCTTTGGCTGCTTCCTTCCGGACCTGACCAGGTTCACTACCGTGCAATGCGGGGGGGCCCGCCGTTGTTAGTTTGCTGCAACCTTGTTATGCAGCCTGTCCGTCATTATGCCCTTTGTTGCGGCACGCCGCGAGTACCGAAATCGCCTGCCGCGCATTCTGCAGGCTGCACGGGCGGGGAGAGTGATTGCGGCACAAACCACGTGATACAATTTTCGGTGACTGCGGTAAAGTAAACAAGAACCGGCGCGGCCGCAGTTCGTGCGATGCCTCGCCCTCACCACCGCGCGATTCTCGCGCTGCAACTCATCGGAGGACCAGATGTCGACCCAGAGCATCGAATCAGTATTGAACGAAACGCGGACCTTTCCGCCGAGTGCCGAGTTCGTCAGGCAGGCGAACATCCCGGGAATGGATGCCTACAACCGCTTATGCGCCGAAGCGGACACGGACTTCACGGGATTCTGGGGGCGTTTGGCGCGCGAACACCTGCTCTGGCACAAGCCGTTCACCGAGGTGCTGGATGAGTCAAATTCGCCGTTCTACAAGTGGTTCGCCGACGGCACGCTCAATGCATCCTATAACTGCCTCGACCGGCATCTGGATACGCAGCCGGACAAGATTGCCATCGTGTTCGAGGCGGACGACGGCAAAGTCACCCGCATAACCTACAAGGAACTCCACCGTCGCGTTTGCATGACGGCCAACGGGCTGAAAAGCCTGGGCATCGTGAAAGGCGACCGCGTCCTGATCTACCTGCCGATGTCGATCGAAGCCGTCGTGGCGATGCAGGCGTGCGCGCGCATTGGCGCAATCCACTCAGTGGTTTTCGGCGGTTTCTCGGCAAAAAGCGTGCAGGAGAGGATCATCGACGCGGGCGCCGTGGCGGTTCTGACCGCCGACGAGCAGATGCGCGGCGGCAAGCCGATCGCCCTTAAAAACGTGGTTGACGAGGCGCTCGCGCTCGGCGGCTGTGCGTCGATCAAAAGCGTCGTCGTGTACAAACGCACGGGCGGCAAGGTGCAGTGGGAGGCCCCGCGCGACGTGTGGCTGCACGATCTCGTCAATGGCCAGCCGGAAGTCTGCGAGCCGGAGTGGGTGGATGCGGAACACCCGTTGTTTATTCTTTACACGTCCGGTTCCACCGGCAAGCCCAAAGGCGTGCAGCATTCGACCGGCGGCTATTTGTTGCACGCCATCCTGACCATGAAATGGACGTTCGACCACAAATCAGGCGATGTATTCTGGTGCACCGCCGACGTCGGCTGGGTGACAGGTCACACCTATGTTTGTTACGGGCCGCTCGCGGTGGGCGCCACCGAAATCGTTTTTGAAGGCGTGCCGACCTTTCCCGATTCCAGCCGGTTCTGGCGCATGATCCAGGACCATAAAGTGAGCGTGTTCTACACCGCGCCCACGGCGATCCGCTCGCTGATCAAGCTGGGCGCCGATTTGCCCGGCAAATTCGATTTGTCCTCGCTGCGCATTCTGGGCACGGTAGGCGAACCGATCAATCCCGAAGCGTGGATGTGGTACCACGAAACGGTGGGCCAGAAGCGCTGCCCTATCGTCGACACCTGGTGGCAAACGGAGACTGGCGGCCATATGATCACACCGCTTCCCGGTGTCGTGACCACCAAGCCCGGTTCGTGCACCTTGCCGCTGCCCGGCATCATGGCGGCGATTGTCGATGAGGCCGGCCATGACGTGGAAAAAGGCAAAGGCGGCTTTCTGGTTATTAAACGCCCGTGGCCGTCGATGATCCGCACCATCTGGGGCGATCCGGAGCGCTACCGGACGACTTACTACCCGGCCGACTTTGGCGGCAAGTACTACCTCGCCGGCGACGGCGCCAATCGCGACCTTGACGGCTACTTCTGGATCATGGGCCGCATCGACGACGTCCTTAACGTTTCAGGCCACCGCCTCGGCACCATGGAAATCGAGTCCGCGCTGGTGTCCAATCCGATCGTGGCGGAGGCCGCGGTGGTCGGCCGTCCCGATGAACTGACCGGTGAGGCGATCTGTGCTTTCGTGGTGCTGAAACAGGCGCGTCCGACCGGTGATGACGCGAAGAAAATTGTCAAGCAACTGCAGGACTGGGTCGGCAAGGAAATCGGCCCGATCGCAAAACCAAGAGATATTCGCTTTGGCGATAACCTGCCGAAAACACGTTCGGGAAAAATCATGCGCCGGCTCCTGCGCTCGATTGCCAAAGGCGAGGAAATCACGCAGGACGTCTCCACGCTCGAGAATCCCGCGATACTGCAGCAGCTGAAAGAACCCGTCCGCTGAGACGCTGACCCGAAATGGCGCCGCTCGCCCGGGGACGCCGTCTGCAGCCGCACCCATGAAGCGATCCGCCATCCACGGACAGCGGCTGATTGCGGTGTTCCTGCTCGGCTGCCTGTTGTTCAACTATCCGCTGCTCTATTTATTCAATATCGACTATCGCCTGTTCGGCATTCCGCTGCTCTACGTCTACGTTTTCGCGGCGTGGGGACTGCTGATCGCGTTAACCGCGGCCGTCGTCGGCCGCATTTCGGATTGACGCCGCCCCGCGGCGACTCGCCATCCGGATCAGATCGTGCTAACCGGCTCCGTGATTGTCCTGGCTTCGTTCGTCTACGTAGGCCTGCTGTTTGCGCTCGCCTATTACGGCGACAAGCGTGCGGACGCCGGGCGCAGCATTATTGCCAATCCGTACATTTACGCGCTCTCGCTTGCCGTGTACTGCACGTCGTGGACGTTTTACGGCAGCGTCGGGCGCGCCGCCACGAGCGGCATCGGCTTTCTGCCGATCTATCTCGGACCGACGCTGATGGCGGTGTTGTGGTGGTACGTGTTGCTGAAAATGATCCGTATCAGCAAGGCCAATCGCATTACGTCCATCGCCGACTTCGTGGCCTCGCGCTATGGCAAGAGCCAGTTGCTGGGCGGGCTCGTAACGGTCATCGCGGTGATCGGCATCGTACCCTATATCTCGCTGCAGTTGAAAGCGGTATCCAACAGCTTTTCGATCATCCTCAAGTACCCGGTCATCACCGCCCCGGACAGCCAGGCTGCGATCCCGCTGCTCGCCGACAATACGTTTTATATTGCGCTGCTGCTCGCGACTTTCACGATACTGTTCGGCACCCGTCACCTCGACGCATCCGAGCGCCACGAAGGGCTGGTAGCCGCGATCGCGTTCGAATCGCTGGTCAAGCTGCTCGCCTTCATCGCCGTGGGCGTGTATGCGACCTACGTTCTCTTCGACGGGTTCGGCGACATCTTTTCGAGCGCGGCCGAATATCCCCAGCTCGCCGGCCTGCTCGATTTCGGCGGCGGCTCCATCAACTACACGTCGTGGGCGTCGCTTACCTTCCTGTCGATGCTCGCGATCATGTTTCTGCCGCGCCAGTTCCAGATCGCCGTCGTCGAAAACGTCGACGAGCGCCATCTGCACAAGGCGGTCTGGTTGTTTCCGTTGTATATGCTGGCGATCAATATCTTCGTTCTGCCGATTACGTTCGCCGGACTCATGCTCTTCCCCGCCGGCAATGTCGACACGGACATGCTCGTGCTGACGCTGCCGATCGCTCAACAGCAGTCGACTCTCACTCTCATCGTATTCATCGGCGGCCTGTCCGCCGCCACCGGCATGGTGATCGTGGAGACCATCGCGCTTTCAACCATGGTGTGCAACAACCTGGTGATGCCGCTCCTGCTGCGTCTTAATGTGCTTCATCTGCACGAACGCGCCGATCTGTCGGCGTTGATCGTCGGCATCCGGCGCGGCGCCATCGTCGGCGTGCTGTTGCTGGGCTACGCGTATTTCCGGCTTGCCGGCGAAGCCTACGCGCTGGTATCGATCGGACTGATTTCGTTTGCCGCGGTTGCGCAATTCGCGCCCGCCATACTGGGCGGCATGTTCTGGCGGGGCGCAACGCGGCTGGGCGCAATCGGCGGGCTCTCGGCGGGTTTTCTGGTCTGGGCCTATACGCTGCTGCTGCCGTCGTTCGCGAAATCAGGCTGGCTGCCGCTCGCCTTCGTCGATAACGGGTTGTTCGGCATCGCGCTGCTCAAACCGCTCGAATTGTTCGGCCTGACCGGGCTCGACGACATCACGCACTCTTTGTTCTGGAGCATGTTTTTCAATATCGGCGCTTATCTCGCGATCTCGCTGGTCACCACGCCGAGCGTGGCCGAGCAGATCCAGGCGAACCTGTTCGTGGACGCGCGTCGCGCGCCCGGACTCACGCGCATGGAAACACTGCGCGGCAATGCATCGATAAACGAACTCATTACGCTGGTTGGACGCTTTCTCGGCCACCGCCGCGCCCGCGACGCGTTTGCCGCCTACGCCCGCGAGCACGGCGCGCGGTCCGGCAAAGAACTCGGGCCCGATGCCGATCTGATTCATTTCGCGGAAACCCTCCTCGCCGGCGCGATCGGCGCCGGGTCGGCACACGTCGTCGTCGCTTCGATCGTGCAGGAAGAACCGCTGGGTATCGACAAAGTAATGAATATTCTGGACGAGACGTCGCAGGTGCTCGCCTACAGCCGCCAGCTCGAGCAGCAATCGCGGGAACTCGAAGTCGCGACCGCCGGACTGCGTTCCGCCAATCAGCGATTGCAGGAACTTGACCGGCTGAAGGACGATTTTGTTTCCACGGTGACTCACGAACTGCGCACCCCGCTCACATCGATCCGCGCTTTTTCCGAAATTCTCCATGACAATCCGGCGCTTGATCTGGCGCAACGCGAAAAATTTCTCGGCATCATCACGCGCGAATCCGAACGGCTGACGCGCCTGATCAATCAGGTCCTCGACCTGGCCAAACTGGAGTCCGGCGCCGCGGAATGGCATACCGACGCGCTTGACCTGCGCGAGGTCATCGAAGACGCGATTGCCGCGACCAGCGAGTTGTTCCGCGAACGGGACGTGCGTATCACGACGAAATTGCTTCCCGGGCTGCGCCTCGTGAGCGCCGATCGCGACCGTTTGATGCAGGTCATGCTCAACCTGCTGTCGAACGCCGTAAAATTCTGTCCATCGCAGGACGGCCGGGTGACCGTGACCTTGAGCGAGCTTGCGCATGCGCTGCGCGTGGACGTCGTCGATAACGGCATCGGCATTACACAGGAGAATCAACAGATTATTTTCGAAAAATTCCGCCAGGTCGGCGATACGCTGACGGATAAACCGCAGGGAACGGGCCTCGGGCTGCCGATCTGCCGCCAGATCATCGGTCACTTCGGCGGCCGGCTATGGGTCGCCAGCGAGTGGGGCGCCGGCGCGATATTCTCGTTTACGCTGCCGCTGGACGACTCCGCCGTCGCCTCTGCCCTGCCCGTCGCAGCGCCGGCGCCAGGGTAGAGCGCCGGGGCGGAGACGGTGAACTGCCCGGGAGCGTTGCCATGCGCGCAAGAATCCTGATCGCCGACGATGAGCCCAACATCGTGCTTTCGCTCGAATTCCTGATGCGGCAGAGCGGCTACCTCGTGCAATCCGCCGCGGACGGCGACGAAGCCCTGCGTTGCGTCGGTGAATTCCGGCCCGACCTTATCCTGCTCGACATCATGCTGCCGCGTAAAAACGGGTTCGAGGTATGCCACGCGATCCGCGAAAACCCCCTGTGCAATGACATCAAGGTCGTGATGCTGACCGCCAGGGGCCGTGAAGCGGAGGTGTCAAAAGGCTACGCGCTCGGCGCCGATGCCTACATCACCAAGCCATTTGCCACCAGGGACCTGCTCGCCAGCGTGCGGCGCCTGCTGGAAAAATGAACTATAAACTGAAACTCGCACTGGCTGTAGCCGGCGCGTCTCTGCTGATTCTGGGCAGCACGGCCGTGCTTGCATTTATCGTCTGGTCGGCGCTTGCCGCGGACGAACGCGCGCCGCTGGCGGCAGCGCTTTTCGCACGCGGCGGTCTCGTCGTATTCGTGGCGCTCCTCATCACCGCCGGCCTCGGCATTTTCGTGAAGAGCCTGTTCGACGCCTACGTCGCGACGCCGCACCGGCTCGCCGAGGAGACGCGCCTGATCGCCACCGTCAATCCCGCACACCGCATCGCCGCGGACGGCGATGGCGGACTGCAGGAGCTTGCGCGCGAGATCAACACGCTGGCGGACCGCTGCCGCGCTCTCGAAGCGGGCGTCGAGTCGCGCGTTGCGCAATCCCGCGCCGTTCTTGAGGAGGAAAGAAACCGTTTCGCCGCGCTGATGTCGGAGCTGGCGCACAGCGTGCTGGTGTGCAACATCGAGGGCCGTATCCTGCTCTACAACCAGCGCGCGCTGCAGCTCATGGGATCGCGCGCCGGCGCGGAAAGCGCACTCGACGCCGGTGCGGCATTCGGACTCGGCCGCTCGTTGTTCGGGGTGATGGACCGCGATGTGGTGCTGCATGCCCTCGAAAACATCCAGTATCGCATCGCGCGCGATGAAGCCGGGCCGGTCGCATCGTTTGTGACTGCGCTGGCGGGCGGCCGTCTTATCAGGGTGCAAATGGCACCGGTGCGCGCCATAGGCGGTGACGGGAAAAATCAAGCGCCCGGCGCCGCGTCCCGCATTGCCGGCTATGTGCTTACACTGGAGGATATCGGGCGTCGCGTCGAATGGCCTCTCGAGACCATGCTGGCGCGCGAACTGCTTGCGGTAACCCGGCACAACATCGAAAGTCGTTTCGGCCTGCGCGTCGGCATCGAGTCACCGGACGAGCTGATCTGGCTTGCGGTGGACAGCTATTCCCTGGTGCAGGCGCTAAGCAACCTCGCGCAGCGTCTTAAAGAGGAGCAGGCAGTACGCGAAATCCGTTTACGCATGGCGACGGCGGGCGGACAAGTCACCCTCGATCTGGCCTGGGACGGCGCACCACTCACGGCGGACGCCGTTATCCAATGGCGGCAAGCGACACTGGATGCGGGCGGCGGCGGGTCGACACCGCTTACTTTCGACGACGTCGTCGCACGCCATAACGGGCATGCATCGCACCACACCGACGTTGCCGCGGGAACCGCATATTTCCGCATTGTGCTGCCGCTGGCTGACGATCTGCACG
>JAYWDM010000443.1:0-3938 GCA_043779885.1 Betaproteobacteria bacterium
ACCACAAGGCGAGATCCATGAAAACGCAAAACGACGTCGTACCGATGCGTGACGGCCGGATGGGCGGCTATCTCGCGATCCCCGATCGCACGCCGGCCGGCGCGATCATCGCCATCATGGAGATCTGGGGTGTCAACGACACGATGCGCCGCCACGCCCACGAGTTTGCCGAAGCCGGGTTCGTCTGTTGCGTGCCCGATCTCTTCTGGCGGCAGGAACCCGGGGTCGAGCTGGCGGACGGCAATCCCGAGGACGTGAAAAAAGCCTTCGACCTTTATTACGACTTCGATTACGACCTCGGCGTGCGCGACATGGAAGACACCGTCAAGTACCTGGAGCGCCTGCCGGAATGCAACGGCAAAGTCGGCGCGGTCGGTTATTGTCTCGGCGGCAAGCTGTGTTACCTGATGTGCTGCCGTACCGACATCGACTGCGCGGTGGCCTACTACGGCACTTACATCGAGCACAACATTCGCGAGGCCGGCAAGCTGCACCGGCCGTTCATGCTGCACATGGCGATGAAGGACCGCTGGGTGCAGTCCGAAGTCAACGACCTCCTGGAACGGCGGCTGTCGCCCAATCCGCTGGTGACCCTCCACAAGTACCCGGGCGCGGACCACGCGTTTGCGCGCCACGGCGGCAAGACTTACAGCAAGCCCGAGGCCGACCGCGCGCTCGGCCTGAGCGTCGATTTCTTCAAGCGCCACCTTGGCGCCGGCAAGGATCAACAGCCGTGATCCGATCGCGCGGCGACGTCCGCCGGCGGAACTACAGCTTCAGCAGTTTCGCCGCGTTGCTCCACAGGATCTGCTGCTTTTGCTCGGCGGTCAGCGACTTGACTCCGTGCACGAACTTGACCGGCTCGTCGTCGGCGATGTCAAAGCAGTAGTCGCTGCCGACCATGATGCGGTCGGCGCCAACCAGCCTGACCAGGTCTTCCAGCAGTTCCGCGTCGTAGCTGATGGTGTCGTAGGTGAACCGCTTCAGGTAGGTGCTGGGCGGTTTCGCAATGGTCTTGCATTCGGCGCGGGTGTAAAAACCGCGGTCCAGCCGCCCGCGCAGGATGGGCAGCACTCCGCCGGCGTGCGGCAGGCTGATTTCAAGGGCCGGAAACGCGTCGAGCACGCCGCCGTAAATCAGGTGCGAGGCCGCGATCGCGGTATCAAACGGGTTGCCACACAGGTTGATCAGGTAATACTGTTTCAGGCGCTCGTTGTTGATCATCATCGGGTGCAGGAAAATCGGCAGTCCGAGCGCCTCGCAGCGTTCGTACACCGGGAAAAAGCTGCGGTCCGACAGTTCGCGGTCGCGCACGGCGGTGGCCATGTAGACGCCCTTGATGCCGGGCAGCCGGGCCGCGCGCTCGAGTTCTTCGAGCGCCAGATGCGGATTCTGGAAGGGCAGGCAGGCGAAGCCGATCAGCCGGTCGGGGTGCGCGACGTGGGCGGCGCTGACCGCGTCATTGAACGCCACGCAGAGCTGCATCCCCAGATCGTCGTCGGCCCAGTAGACCATCGGTTGCGTCAGCGACAGCGCGTGCATGCCGAGGCCCTGCCGGTCCATGATTTTCAGGCGCTCGTCGATGTCGATGAACTGGCGCACGATCGGGCCCGTGCGCAGATGCAGCCCGACCTGGATGAAAGTCACGCCCTTGTCGTCGGTGAGGACCGTGGTTCCGCAGCGTTTCCCGTACTTAGCGATCAGATCGACGTACGTTTGCGGGAAGTAGTGCGTGTGGGTGTCTATGGTCTTCAACGGTGGCGCCATGAAAACTCCTCGTGTCATTGCAGCATGAACGTTTCGTACTCCAGAACCTCGAGCTTTCTCTCCAGCAGTTCCATCGCCATCAACACGCACAAGAGCAGCGCGAGCGCGAAGCCGTAGCCGTAGAACGGCGCGCCGAGATGTAGAGATGCGAACGTGAACGCGATGTTGGACGCGAGGAACACGCCGGTGAGCATCATCACCGTGAAGCGTTTGTCGAGGTAAAAGAATACATTGAGCAGGCCGAGAAAGACGACCTGCAGGCTCGCCGCCACGACGTCGATGTAGAGCAGCGAGAGGTAGAGCTCCGAGATGCCGAGCCAGCGCAGAAGCGACGGCCCGGCGACGAACACGACGAGCACGGTGATGGCCTGGATCTTGATGATCTCAAAGAGCCCCTGGCGGATGGTGAACACCATCTCGTCGCGCATCTCCTCGATGTAATCGAGCGATCCGCCCTCGCGCACGGCGTCGTAGAACTTCTCGAAGTATTCGACGAAGTCGGTTTCGATGCGCACCAGGAACACCGCCATGCCGGGGATGATCGCGAGGTACGCGAGGAACACCGGCAGGTCGTAGATGATCGAGGCGCGCAGCGGTCCGATCACCGTTGCGCCGGTGTCCGGGTAGTACCAGAACACCAGCTTGTCGGCCCAGATGCCGAGGTTGTAGAAGAAGCCGGTGGCGATCAGGGTCGGATACATCGCGCGGCGGCCGAGGAAATGGAACGCGACGAAGCGTTCCGACGGATAGTTGCGCAGCGTCATCGTCACCATGCCCATCAGCAGCACGAAGTGGCCGAGCACGAAGCCGAGCAGCAGCCCCTCGGTGCCGAGCGGGCGCAGGACGAGCGCGGCCGCGACGGTCACCGCGTAGCCGAGCGCAAAGAGCGCCACGATCTCCTTGTATTCCTTCATGCCCGACAGGAAGATGGTCGCCACCCAGATGCAGCACAGGATGACGAACCCGGAGAGCATCAGCAGGCGGTAGAAAATGTTCTCGCCGGTGAACAGCGTGAAGATGACGATGAGGCCGATGAGGCCGGCGACCGCCATCACGATCAGCAGGAGGCCGTTGAAGTTCGGCATGACCATCTGGTCCTTCTTCTCGAACAGCCGGTCCGAGATGAAGCGCGTGAAGGCGAGCTGGACGAATCCGGTCAGCGCAAGCGAGCTCATGATCAGATAAGTGACCGAAACCTGGAACTGCGCGATCTGGGTTTGCGGCACCACCACCGCGATCGACAGGAGCCCGATGACCAGAATGCCGACGATCGACAGGATCCACGGACCCGAACTGATGATGCTCGCGTAGGCGTAGGTCTGCAGCAGCCCGAGATAGCTCTCCTTGCGCAGCAGCTTGCGTAGTTCGAATCCGATTCCGGCCATGTCAGATCACCCCGCGCTCATGCCTGCCACGCCAGCGCCCGGTGGTAAACCAGGCGGTAGTGCGCGAACATGTGCTCCTGCGTGTAGTACGACTCGACGCGGCGGATGGCCGCCGCGGCGGCCGCGCGCCATTGCGCGTGATCGGTGAGCAGTTCCAGCGCGGCGTGGGCAAGCGCGGCCGGATCGGCCATGCCCACCACGCGGCCCGACGCGCCGAGCGCCTGATCTTCCGCGTCGAGTCCGTAAACGAGCTGGCGGCACGAGCCGACGTCGGTGGTGACCGCCGGCACACCCGCCGCGTAGCCTTCAAGGATCACCAGCGGCAGCGCCTCGGATATCGACGACAGCACCACCAGGCCGATCTTCGGCAGGATGTCGGTCAGTTGCTGGAAGCCCAGGAAGCGGACCTTCTCCGCCAGCCCGAGCCCGAGCGCGAGGTTGCGGCACTCGGTCGCGTAACCGGGGTCTTCATCCTCCGGGCCGGCGATCCACGCTTCGGCCTCGGGCAGGCGGTTGACGACGGTGCGCATCGCGCGGATGAACGTCTTCACGTCCTTGATCGGCACCACACGGCCGATCAGGCACAGCACCGGCGGGGGCGCCGCGGGGCGCAGCTCGCGCAGCGGCGCGAAGCGCTCGACGTTGACGCCGTTCGGAATGTTCTGCGTGCGCGCCGGATCGGCGCCGTCGGCAATCTGGCGCAGGCGGTTTATTTCATACAGCGCAACGATCGAATCGCACGAGTCGTAGCACACCTTGCCCAGCGCCTCGAAGAAGCGGATCCAC